>JAUVIY010000093.1 GCA_030592625.1 Spirochaeta sp.
GGTCCTGACTTTCTTGATGCACTCTTCCGTGAGTTCCATACCACAGCACATGAGCTTATGCAGGTGACACCCAGCGAGTATCTGCATGTCTGGCCCCATGCTCAAGTAACCCGCCCGGCGTTTTCCAGTTGGGGCGACAAGGGTTACGGCCAGGTATGGCTGGATGGCTCAAATGACTGGATATACCGCCATACTCACAAGATTGTCGAGCGTATGGGCGAGCTGGTGGATCGCTTCCCGGATGAAAAGGGCTTGAAGCTTCGAACACTGAATCAAGCTGCAAGAGAATTGCTTCTATCTCAGGCTTCGGACTGGCCGTTTATCATCAAGACAGGAACAACAGTGCCCTATGCCGAACGCCGGGTAAAAAGTCACATCAGTAATTTCAACAGGATTTATGAAAGCCTCTGCCGTAATACCGTAAAAACCGAGTGGCTTACAAAACTCGAGAAACGGAACAATATTTTCAAGGATATTGATTACCGGGTTTTCCGGAAACGCTAATCGGCTTCAGCTTCCGGAGATCGGAACGCGGAATATCTGCATAATCCTTCTGATCCGCAGTGGAATATTCTTCAGTTCAACCTTCGTCCCGGCCTGAATAAAACGATTCCGGATTTTCAGGAGTTCTGTCATTGAGCCGAAGTCAATGGTGGTGACTTCAGACAAATCAACATCCAGATTCTCAACGCCGGATTCCCACTTCTCTTCCAGGATATACCTGGTTCTCATACGCTGATCCTCAGTTCTGAGATCTCCGCTTAATACAACTGTATCTCGACGCTCCACCGATTCCTCCGCAGAAGATTTATTCTATTACAATCGGCCGGTATTTGAACGAATGATTGCATTTCACGGCTGAAACACCCTTTTTTTCAGATAACCCTATCATGTGTATAGTGGTTTTCCGTCGCCCGGATAATCCTTAGTCGGTTTTCTGTCTCCCTTTGATTGACGATTGAATTTACTAGCGTTACGATGGAGAAGAGTGGGAAAATGTGGGGAGATGTAGGAAAAGGTGGGATTATTGGGAATCTGGGGACAATTTAATATCACAATCGATGATAAAGGTCGCATGTCCCTGCCCGCGAAAATTCGCGGGAAGATTCAAGGTGACAATCTCATACTCACCAAAGGGACGGAAAAGTGCCTTTGGCTCTACCTCCCGGAAGAATGGGAACGAGTCTCCAGACAGCTTATCGATGGTGCTTCGGTTTTCTCACTCAACACCCAGGATGTTCTTCGCAGGTTTATTGCACCTGCCGAAGAGGTTTCGGTGGATAAGGCAGGGCGGGTCAAGCTTTCGTCTTCCCTTATGAAATCGATGGACCTGAACAGGGATTGCTACCTGTTGGGAATGGGTGAACGCATGGAAATATGGGACGAGGCCGTCTACGATCGTTTCGAAGAGGAACGTTCCGCCGAGGTGAAACAGACCTGGGAGGGCTACGGCGGCTCGGAGACGGTCTCGTGATTCCCATTCATGTTTCTGTAATGTCGGACGAGGTGATGGAATATCTCGTTCCATCACGGCCGGATTCTCTGATAGGTGATGGAACCCTCGGTGAAGGCGGACATTCCCTTCGTTTTCTGGAGTCATACCCTGAATGCCGTGTTATCGGTATCGATGTTGATATCACCATGGGTCAACGTGCCGCCGAAAGACTCAGCCCCTGGGTGAACCGATTTGAACTCATTACCGGCTGGACGGATGAAGTTCTGGCCGAATGGGACAAGGCGCCTCCGGATCTTGTTCTGATGGATCTGGGAGTGTCTACTTTTCACTATGACGGCAGTGGACGAGGTTTCTCTTTTAAATCGGTTGAACCGCTTGATATGCGCCTTGAGCGGGATGGAGATGGCGACGCTTCGGAACTCGTGAATACTCTCAGAGAAGAAGATCTGGCCGATCTCATCTTTACATACGGAGAAGAGCGGTTCAGTCGCAGAATCGCCCGGCGAATCGTCGAAGAGCGCAAACAGTCACCGATTAATGACTCTTCGAGACTGGCGGAAATTGTAGCGAAAGCCATCCCGGCTCAATCCCGCCACGGAAGAATCCATGCGGCAACAAGAACTTTTCAAGCCCTGCGTATAGCAGTGAATGGTGAATTGGACAGACTTTCGCGTCTGTTGGATACTGCGCCCGGCCTGTTGGCTCCCGGCGGCCGCCTTGGAATCATCAGCTTTCATTCACTGGAAGATCGTTTGGTTAAAAGAGCTTTTCGTGGGCTTGATGTACGGTTCGGCGGGACATACAACGTTTTGACCCGTAAACCATTGGTTCCGACCGAAAAGGAATGTCGATCGAACCCACCTTCACGAAGCGCCAAATTCCGCGTAATTGAGAACATGTCTTCTGAGGCAATCTTATGAGGCGGATTCTTATTTCATTGGTACTGGTCAGTATACCACTTCTGATGATGCTGCAGGTACTTCAGGGATACCGTTATGCCGTGGCTGTCGAAGAAATGGACGATCTGGAAGCAGCTCAACAGGACGAACTTGAAGAAAATAAGCGGATTCTTGCCGGGATTTCCGTTTATAACGCTCCAGCCCGGATTTATCAGGTAGCGGAAGATTCGTTGAATCTTACAGAGGCAGACCCGGAGAATATCCTGCAGGTCAGGTTTCCCGACAATTCCGAGGTGCTTCAGTGAATGCCGCCAGGGCTGCGAAACTCACCGGTGGATGTCTTACAGGAAATCCGGGTGCGGAGATTCACCGTGGCAGGGCGGATTCCCGGCTTTGCCAACCCGGAGATCTGTATGTTGCCCTTCAGGGTGAAAAAACCGATGGAAACTTGTTTACAGCTCCGGCCTGGAAATCGGGTGCTGAAGTTGTCCTGGCGGATGAGTTGAAGAAACTACCTGAACCTCCGGAGGAGAAGGCTCTGATTACCGTATCCGACCCCCTTGCCGCCCTGCAGGAGTTGGCAATGCACTGCCGACTCGAATTACCGGATCTCAAAGTAGTCGGAATTACCGGAAGTAACGGTAAAACGACGACCAAGGAAATATTGGCCGCGATACTCGTTGACTGGAAAAAAGATTTAGTGCTTATCAGTGAAGGAAATTACAACTCGGATATTGGACTTCCTCTTACTCTGCTCAATCTGCGGTCTCGCCATGAGATTGCCGTTCTGGAAATGGGAATGAACCGGATCGGAGAAATGGCTTTACTTGCAGAACTGGCACGGCCCGATATCGCGATTATCACCAATATCGGCAGCGCTCATGTCGGTATGCTTGGTTCTCGAGAGGCTCTGGCAACCGAGAAGCGCTCGGTTTTCAAGGGTGCAGGCCCTGATTCAACAGCCATTATAGGCAGGGATGAAGCCTGGGGTGATTTCCTGCTGAAAGAATACCCGGGGAACGTGCGTTTTTTCGGCGAGTGGGGTGTGGGCGGCTGGGATTCATACGCTGATAACGGTACAGAGGGTCACATTCTTGTCTGGAATGGAAGACAAATTCACTTCAGGCTGCCGGGTGCTCATAATCTGTTGAATGCCATGGCTGCCGTTGAAGCCGCATTGGCTCTCGGAGTTTCTGAGGAATCGATTGTAACCGGCCTGAGCACGGTTCGGCCGCCATCAGGACGTTCTGAAATAGTCAAGGGCGCAGTAACTGTGATTCGGGACTGCTACAACGCGAATCCTGAGTCCCTGAATGCGGCGCTGGAGTTATTTTCTTCAATCAAGGTATCCGGACGGCGCGTTCTCGTGCTGGGAGAGTTGCTGGAGCTGGGTAGTGAGACGGATGAAGCGCTGCGGCAGGCCGGGGGAGCGGCCGCTGTGGCAAATCCCGATTCAATTTTTCTGTTCGGCGAATCCCTGGGGGCCGTGAAAGATACGGCTCGTGATGCCGGATTCGGTGGAGAATTACGACTCTTTACAGATATGGATAAACTGCAGAAAGCTCTTTCTTCATATTTGGAACCCGGCGATCTTGTCTTGCTCAAAGGATCCCGGGGAGGTGCACTCGAGCGTCTGAATGAAACCATAGGGGAGGTCAGTTCCGGGTAAGCCGATTAGAACTGGGAGGGGTAATGATAAAAGCTATTCTCTATCCTCTGGTGGATTTCGCCAGAGCATTCAATATCTTTCAATATATAAGTTTCCGTTCTGCATACGCTGCAGTAACGGCATTACTCATATCGTTTCTTCTGGGCCCCTGGGTTATCAGAAAGCTGACCCGGCTTAAACTCGGTCAGGAAATTCGCAATGATGGGCCGCAGTCTCATCTGTCCAAGGCGGGAACTCCCACCATGGGTGGAACACTCATCATTATCGCTTTTCTCGTTTCAGTTCTCTTATGGCAGGAAATATCGACATTTTATACCTGGATTGTTCTTCTTACGGCCCTGGGACTCGGAGCTCTGGGATTTATGGATGATTTTCTGAAGATTATCAAGAAGAACTCCGACGGTCTTCGTGCCAGCGTCAAGTTCTCCGGCCAGGTCATTGTGTCCCTCATCATCATGGTGCTGATTTACATATTCCGCAACGAGCAGACAACCTTGCTCTACCTTCCGTTTCTGAAAAACGCCGTACTGGATCTCGGTATATTATATATTCCCTTCGGCATGCTCATGATTGTCGGTATGTCCAATGCCGTAAATCTGACCGACGGTCTCGATGGTCTTGCAACAGGGCTCACCATTATTGCCCTGATGGCTTTCACTATACTCGCTTACCTGACTGGTCATTCCGAGTTCGCCCGCTATCTGTTTATTCCATTTCTCTCAGGTGCCGGAGAACTCACCATCAGTGCAACGGCTTTATTAGGAGCCAGTGTGGGATTTCTCTGGTTCAATTCTCATCCCGCCGAGGTGATGATGGGTGATACAGGCAGTCTGACCCTCGGAGGACTGCTGGCGGTTTTCTCACTGTTGTTGAAGAAGGAGATATTGCTCCTCATTATCGGCGGTGTCTTCGTTATGGAAACCCTATCGGTCATTATTCAGGTTCTATATTTCAAGCGGACAGGGCGTCGGGTCTTTAAAATGGCGCCGATTCATCATCATTTTGAACTTTCAGGTTGGGCGGAGAGCAAAGTTGTGACCCGCTTCTGGATTCTGGGCGGCATGTTTGCAATTCTCGGCTTGAGCACATTGAAGATTCAGTAGGAGCGGTTAGTGCGGATCGGGGTATTTAAGGCAGAGCGTCTCAGCGGAATTGAGCCGATGAAAGGTATGGCGTCTCTGCAGTTCTTATTAGCTGGAATTGGTGCCGTCGTTCTGTTCTCCGCATCCTGGTATTTTGCCCGTACTGTTTTCGACGATCCGTTTCGGATCTGGCGAAGACAGTTGTTTTGGATGCTGCTCGGTCTGGCTGCCGCATGGGGAATCACCAGAGTCCCGAAATCCTTGATCCGTAAGTCGGTTCCGGTTCTTGTATGGGTCGCGCTGATTTTGAATATGCTCACCTATATATCGGGGATCGGTTATTCATCCGGCGGTGCCAGTCGATGGATCGAAGTGCAGGGACTCACCTTCCAGCCGTCGGAGTTAACCCGAGTCGTCCTCGTTCTGTATTTGGCGCGAATGCTCGAAAAGAATGAAAACCGGTTGGAAAATTTCCGTGACGGCCTACTCCCGTCCCTCCTTGTCGTTTCGGTGTTGATACTGACAGTATATTTTCAAAACGACTTCTCAACTGCCGCTTATCTGCTCCTCTTGTCTCTCGGGTTGTTTTATGCTGCCGGAGTATCCAGGGCTGCAATCAGTATCTCGGCCATTGCCGCAGTCCTGACGGCAGTCACGATGCTTCTGGCGAAACCCTACAGACTGGAACGGATCAAGTCCTGGTTCCGGCCGGCCGCCGATCCTTCAGGTGCGGGATATCAGCTCCTTAAAGCCAGAATAGCTCTCGAGCGCGGCGGTTTCTGGGGACAGGGGCTTGGGCGAGGCGAGGTGAAGATGGGCGGTCTTCCGGCAGCGCACTCGGATTTTATCGTTGCCGTGGTCGGTGAGGAAACCGGTTTCGCCGGTGTACTGTTCGTTCTTCTGTTATTTACATTTTTTGCCGTCAAGGGCTGGTTGGCTGCAGAAAATGCTCCCGATGCATTTTCCCGCTGGGGAATCTTCGGGCTTATATCTGCTGTGTATTGGCAGGTTCTTATTAATTTTGCCGTTGTTTCGGGTTTGCTGCCTGCTACGGGAATCCCGTTGCCTCTATTTTCCGCAGGCGGTTCTGCGGCCTTCGTTACACTGATAATCTTCGGTCTTGTCTATAATCTATCGGAGGCCGGTAAATGACCATCGTCCGGCGGATGAAGAGAGTGCGTACATTGGCCCTTTCCATTGTAGGGATTCTGCTGCTTGTACTTCTGGCGGAGATTCTCTGGAGCTTCATTATTTCGCCGAGGCTCGTAATCAGGAAAATAACGCTGGAAAGCGATCTCGGTCTCACCGATGGACAACTCCTTGAGATGCTGAATCTGGAAGGAGAAACCTGGGCTTCTATTGAAGTGATGGAAATGCAGAAACGGCTTGAATCCTATCCTGTTGTCCGCAAAGCCCGTGTTGTGAAAGTTTTTCCCGATTCTCTCCGTCTTTATATTTATCGCCGCCGCCCGCTGGCCGTTGCGTTAATCAACACCGGTGAGAGACCCCTTCCCGCCGTATTCGATGAGGAAGGCTATGCGGTACAGGTCGGCACGGGATCCGGTCCAATCGATCTTCCGATTCTTTCAGGCCCCAGGTTTCCCGAACCCGCTCTGGGAGCCAGGATGCCCGAATCGATTCGTATGATACTCACCGATCTTTCCGAATTACGAGATGAAGATCCGAAGCTGTTCGCACTTGTTTCGGAAATCGAAATCATTCCCCAGGGAAACGAAGGTTATGACTTGAGAATGTATATGAATCATATTCCAATTCCAATTCTTATTGACCGGGATCTGACTGTGGAATCCGTCCGTCAGGCCGTCCTTGTCCTTGATGTTCTGGCGTCGGGTAGCGCGGGAATTGTTGAAGAAGCCGATATGCGAGGCGGACATGTCGTTTTCCGCCGTGTGGAGGAAAGCTGAAATGACCGATAGCGAAGTCATCGCCGGTCTGGATATCGGAACCGATCGTATCCGCGTGCTCGTGGCCGAATATGATGCTAAAGGGACGCTGGTGGTTTCCGGTTGGGGTGAAAGTCGCTCCGAAGGTATGCGAAAAGGCATTGTCGTGAATATTGAAGCTGCCCGGGAAGCTGTGCTCTCGGCGGTTGAAGCGGCTGAACATGAAGCCGGAAGAACTGTAACCGAGCTCTGGATTGCCCTCGGAGGCGCTTCGGTGGACAGCTTGAACTCTCGTGGTGTCGTTGCTGTGTCGGGAAAGAACCGGGAAATCGGTCAGGCCGATGTCAACCGTGTTCTGGAAGCGGCGCGGGCCGTGGTCATTCCCATGGACAGGGACATCCTTCACGTCCTGCCCCAGGAATACATCATCGACGACCAGGGCGGAGTCCGGAATCCCATGGATATGATTGGAGTTCGTCTTGAAGCGGAGGTTCATATTGTAACCGCCTCAGTATCGGCCATCAGGAATATGGGTAAGGCCGTAGAACGGGCAGACTATAAAGTGGGCGATGTAGTTCTCGGCAGCCTGGCGGCCGCCCGGGCCCTGCTCAGCGAAGACGAGAAGGAGATGGGCGTCCTGCTGGTAGACATAGGCGCCTCTTCAACGGATTTCATTCTTGTTCACGGCGGCGCACCGAGAGTGACCGGTTCCATTCCTGTCGGCGGAGCCCAGGCCACCGGTGATTTGTCCATAGTTCTGAAAACTTCCATGGATTCTGCAGAGCGCATCAAATGCGAATCGGGCTGCTGCTGGGAAGCCCTGGCCGATGTCGAAGAGCCGGTCATTATACCCGGTATCGGCGGGCGTCCACCGACCCCTGTTCCCATCACCGAGCTCTGCCGCATTCTGCAGCCCAGAATGGAAGAAATTTTCCGGATGATACGGGCAAAAATCGAAAAGATGCCCGGCGCTGTCCGAATGACAGGTGGCGTTGTGCTCACCGGCGGCGGAGCTCTTCTGCCGGGGGTTGCCGATGTGGCGTCCCGGGTTTTCGATCAACCGGCACGAGTCGGGAGTCCAAGGTCGTCTGTACTCTGGCCGGAACAGTGTCGAAATTCCAGATGGTCCACTGCTGCGGGACTGATTCTGCTGGGGGATGCCGTCACTGTTAACGGTTCTGACGGAGAAGATACGGTTCGGAATACGGAAGCTGTCAATCCGCTCAAGGGATTGATTAAATGGCTCGGTGAATTCTTTTAGGACATGAGATGTCAATTAAACCCGGGGAGGGGTGAAAATATGGATCTGGAAATAATGGATGAACGTTTAGTTGGAAAAACCATCATCAAAGTCATCGGTTGCGGAGGCGGCGGCAGCAATGCCGTTGCCCGGATGATACAGGTAGGAGTTCAGGGTGTGGACTTCATTGCAGCGAATACCGATCTGCAGGCACTCGAGGACTCTCTGGCTGTGACGAAAGTGCCACTCGGCCGTCAGGTAACCGGCGGACTCGGTGCCGGAGGAAAACCGGAAATCGGAGAACAGGCCGCCGAAGAGGACAGGGAAACAGTCCAGAACGTCCTGAAAGGTGCTGATATGGTGTTCGTTACCGCCGGCATGGGCGGAGGAACCGGAACTGGAGCCGCTCCGGTCATTGCCCGTATCGCCAAGGAAATGGGTTGTCTCACCGTCGCAGTGGTCACCAGGCCCTTCAATTTTGAGCGTGAGCGGAAGATGGAGCTGGCTGAAGCCGGAATCGACAAGCTGCGAGAGCATGTGGATACCCTCATCACCATCCCTAATGAGAATCTTCTCAAGCTGGTGGATCGGAGGACACCGATACGGGAAGCCTTCCTCAAAGCCGATGATGTCCTGCGAATGGGTGTCCAGGGTATTTCAGATCTCATCACCAAACGTGGAGAAATTA
>JAUVIY010000414.1 GCA_030592625.1 Spirochaeta sp.
CATAAAGCTCAGGATCGTCATTGTGACGGTGGCGATTATGACAAGAACAGCCAGGATCCTGATAAAGGTGAGCAGTCCCGGCAAACCCGTGAGAAAGGCCGGAGCCATGAACCAGATGATGATTGCCGGGACGGTTCGGGCGATACGCTGGAATATTCCCAGGTTGATAAGATCATCATCCCATGTCGCTTTTGTCTTTATCACAATTTTTTTGACGATTCGAAATACGACTTTTATTGAGATGAGCCATAAGAGAATTGACAGGAGAACAACTCCGAATCCAACGAGCACTCTCCCGGTGATTTCGGACTGCAGGGAACCGAAATTCCACTCTTTGAGGATATTGATGATACGGTTGAGAAGATCGTCACTCATGCTGACATGATAGGCCCGGGATTCATTACCGGCTAGTATGAAGTATGCACCCGATTTTGCTGTCTCCTGCTTTTTTTTCTACCGCAGTCATTCTAACGGCCATTCTGATTGATATCCTTTTCGGTGATCCGCCGACGGTCTTGCATCCCGTCGGGTGGCAGGGCCGTTTTATCTCAACCCTTTGGAGGTGCCGTCCTCAAGCCGGACACCGTCGCTTGTTCCTGCATGGACTTTTCATCGTCAGTGTTGGTTTTCTTCTGACCCTCGGATCGACAGGAATCCTGCAATGGGGCATCCGGCAGCTGGCCGGCAGCGGAACTTCTCCTTTGCGTTTAATATCCGCCGTTCTCCTGGGCGCCCTGCTGCTCAAAGGGGCGTTCTCATTCCGGAGTCTGCTGAATGCCGGGAGATCGGTTGGAAAGGCGCTTGAAAAGGGAAACCTTTCAGAGGCTCGCCATCAGATCTCATTTCATCTCGTGAGCAGGCCTGTCGACACTCTGGATGCGTCAGCGGTCGCTTCGGCGGCGATAGAATCATTAGCCGAGAATTTCACGGACAGCGTCGCAGCGCCGTTCTTCTGGTACACAATCGGCGGCCTGCCTGCGGCCTGGTGTTACCGCTATGTCAACACGGCAGATGCCATACTGGGATACCGGGACGGTGATAAGGAATGGGGCGGCAAAGCGGCGGCTCGTCTGGATGATATCCTTACATGGATACCCTCACGTATTGCCGCCTGGGTAATTGTGGCCGCCGCCGTTCCGTCGGGGTTGAATGCCGCAGACGCTCTTCGGGTCATGCTGAGGGATGCGCGAAACTGCTCCAGCCCGAATTCGGGATGGACCATGGCCGCCGCCGCCGGTGCTCTGGGTGTCAGGCTTGAGAAAGAAGGAATTTATGTCATCAACGGAGAGGGAAAGCATCCTGACGAGGCCGATTTACGGCGCTTGTCCCGCTTACTCCTCTGGTCTATGGTGATAATTCTGCCGCCGCTTATTCTTCTGAGCGCAGTTATTTTTCATTTTTCTTCTGGAGAAAAATAGAAGTATGTATGGAACATCGGACGCATTTTATGAAATTCGCCGAATGGGCATCATGGGTGACGGTAATCGAACCGGCGAAGGACTGGTGGAGCCAGGCGTACCGATGAGGGATAGTCCCTGGAAAACGGTGAAAACCCGTTTCAGAGACCCATCATGTCCATCAGTGCTTCCACGTCTACGGACTTACGGAAAATATCGGTGAACTGGTCCAGCGCCTGATCTATTGTTCTTCCGGCTCCCCCTTCGGCCACATCGGCGAGACCGGCATCTTGGCGAAGTTCCGACAATAGGGTGTTACGGAAGCCGATGTTCTCGAAGATCCCGTGCAGATAGGTGCCCCAGACCCGGTCTTTCCGGCAGCCAAGGCCGGAGTCGGTAAAGAGCTCGTCTCTCTCGGGGTAATCGGTGCGGCCGTGATGGATCTCATACCCTGTGATCCGTGAACCGTCAGATTTCAACGTGGTTTCGGTCTGCTTGAGTGTTTTCTCTTTTTTCAGGATCGTATCCAGGGGAAGCAGTCCGAATCCCGCCACCCGTGAACCGGGGGTGGTTTCAATGCCCAGGGGGTCGGACAGGGATAATCCGAGCATCTGGAAACCACCACAGATACCTATGATATGCACCTGATCCAATCGGTGTGCCTTTGTCAGTGCTTCGACGATGCCACGCTGCCGGAGATGCTCCAGGTCGGCGATAACATTTTTGCTTCCCGGGATGATGACGGCCTGCGGACGGGTTCGACGCAGAATCTCAACGGAATCGATCTTTACCAATCTGATTCCAGGTAGACCGAGAAACGGGTCCAGGTCTGTGGAGTTGGAAATTCGTGGCAGATCGACAAAACCAAGAACGATATCCGAACCCTCAGGTTCTTCGGCGGTCCCGCCGTAGCGCTCCTCGAAA
>JAUVIY010000170.1 GCA_030592625.1 Spirochaeta sp.
ATAAGGGACTTCCCAGAGAAGATGTGAAAATCGCCGTCCATGACTACAAAATCGCAGCCTACAGGGAACAACTCCCCATCAAGCCGGATTACTGGTGGCGTAAAATAGAAGTGGAGAAACCTGAAGATGATACCTGGATCCACTACATGAGCCACGAACTCGAAGGGCTCTCCGACCCCGAAATTGAAAAACATTATCTTGCACAGGACCCCGACCTTGCTGATGTATTCGATCTCATCAGGAAGAGCCGGGGTAAATGACCTCTGGCGACGTTCGGCAGCATGCTTGAATGCTTCTGACTCCATTTTCCACTGAGCCTCATAATTGGGAAAGCCGCCGGATTATTCTCTGGTCCAGCTGGGTTTGTCCGTACTCATATCGATCTTTCAGACGCCGACATTTCTGGTTGATGCGTATAGGTCGTTTAAGCCTTCGGGTATGCTCATCCCGATAATCGTTGCCTGGGCCAGATCGCTGACGCTGTAATTCGTATTGAGGGCAAAAGAATAATCATCCCAGGTCGTATTGACCGTCCAGTCGGACAGGGTCTCACTTGTAACGTCGATCTCGTTATAGCCGGATGCAATATGAGAAGTGCTCCCATCGATGTAACTGCTGGTACCGGCCAGAACCAGGCGTTTGGAATCACTTTGCCCAGCCGTTTTTTCTGATACATCGATGAAATTTATCGTCAGGAAATCGGTGGTTGTACCCCCCAGTCTGGACCAGGTTACACCATCGGAACTGGCGAACATCGGCAATGTGCCACCATCCAGTGATGTTGCAGACATAATATAGGCACCGCCAGCTCCCCAGGTCCTCGGCAGCCAGGTAATCCCTGTGACAGACACATTTGTATTGACTCCGGGACCTTCGTAAATAGTGCCAAGAATTGTATCAGGGTTGTTTACTGGGTCTCCGTTGCCGTCCAGGAGTATCCCGTCGGTTTGACTGAACATGTTTTTAGTTGCGGTAATTCTGACAACAGCTCCGCTATCGGCGACACCGGTGACATATCTCCCTGTTGTACCAGTAAGTTCGGTCTGTGTTAGTGATAGAATTAGGAATTCAGCCCATGTTGTGTCATCATTAGGTGAATCAGATCGATAAATCGAGGATCCAATAAATCCGTTGTCTTCGGAATCTATAGACCCGTAAGTTCCTGTATGATCCATTACATTGACATAGACTGCACCCAGGGGATCCGGACAGAATAAACGAATTGTCTGGTAGCCGGTGGAGTTCGATGTCCAAACCTGATCTGAAAAATACGTAAAAGCGGCGGTAGTTCCATCGAAACTGTTAAGTGTATGAATTGCAACTTTATAGTCATCTCCATTCACGTCATACAGGGCAAGGTAGATCTTCTGATTGGTAACCGCCATAGACTGGACTCCATCCCAGGAAATCCCACCTGAATTCAGGGGTAACGGTTTCCATAGACCGCCGGTTTTATCCTTTGCCCAGATTCCTGGACCGGAAGCGAAGAAATAGTAGTTTTCGGTCCCATCCGGGACGGCGGGTATTATATGTGCAACCGGCCGCGCACTAATCCCTTCAGGCAGCATCCCTTCGTCAATCTTATCAGATACGGCAACAACAGCGAAAATGCCGACACCGGTGCAGCTTCCCGATATAAGTAATACGGCGAGAGCGAGAACAATCCCGATTCGGCCGATTCTTCGTTTTTTCATCAGAAGTGATACTCCGCGGTAATGTTGATATCCATGAAATTAGCTATGGCATTAAACCGCTCATCCGTTGAATTCAACTGGGGAACGAACCAGTAGGTAAAATCCAATCCGAACGACCATTCGACATTCCAGTCGAAATAAACACCGAATCCAGGCCGAATCAGTGGATCAACAACAAATTCTTCTTTCCAGGAAGTCATGTTAATTCCCAGGGCGAGATGTATAGGAATGGTGATACGGCTGAACGGATGGAACTCGTACGTGCCTTTGATGGCAATCGGGATCATATACAATAAGTTCCGATTGATATCCCATTTGAACGTACCGCCGAGCTGCAGTCCTACCTTGATGTTGGGAGACAGGTAGAGGCTGTAGGCCAGAGATCCCATACCGCCGACAGAAAGCTGGGAATCGACGACACCGGCGGAATCACCTGTGGCAGGATTGTCATTCAACAGCACCGTGAACAACGGAATGATGACACCGGCCGATATGGCGAAGGCCTGATCGCCCAGAGATCTCTGGTTGGTTCTGCTCTGAGGCGTAAACGGGGTATCTTCCGGCGGCTCTTCCTGTGCGCCGAGAAATCCGAAGTTCAGCAACAGCAAGGAAATGACTATGAGAGAAAGCTTTCTGAGCAAGAGTGACCTCTTAATTAAAAATACTTGCGAATCCTACCATATAGGATCGAATATCATCAATATATTCACAGACCGGCAGGATTTCATTATTGTAATATACATGAGTGCACGAATTATTGATGGAAAAGCCATTGCTTCCGACCTTCGTAAAGAGCTGACTGGAGAAGTTGAGAAACTTATCGCAGTCGGGATTCGTCCCGGTCTGGCTGTCGTCCTTGTTGGTGAGGATCCGGCCAGCATTTCATATGTTACCGCTAAAGAGCGTGATTGCGAGAAAGTGGGAATCTATTCCCGGGATATCCGTCTGTCTGCGGATGTCTCCCAGGATAAGCTCTTGAAGCTCATTGAGGAGCTGAATGCCGATCCTGACATCCACGGGATTCTGGTGCAGCTGCCGCTCCCCGCGGGACTGAACGAAGAAACTGTCATCAGTGCAATTTCCCCTGATAAGGATGTTGATGGATTTCACCCTGTCAGTATCGGCAGACTGGTTCTCAATCTGGACGGATTCATTCCCTGTACGCCGCATGGAGTTATCAAGATGCTTGAAGCGGCAGATGTGACGATTGAGGGTTCCGATGTCGTGATTGTCGGCCGTAGTCGTATCGTCGGTGCTCCTCTGGCAAACCTGCTGTTCAGAAAAGCCCCCGGGGGGAATGCCACGGTTACCGTCTGCCATACCCGGACGAAAGGTTTGGCGGAAAAAGTCAGGCAAGCCGATATCGTCATTGCCGCGGCGGGCCATCCGGGCACCGTGACGGCGGATATGGTGAAAAAGGGAGCTGTCGTCATAGACGTCGGTGTAAACAGGGTGAATGATGCATCAAGACAGCGAGGGTATCGACTTGTGGGGGATGTGGATTTCGATTCCGTCAAAGAGGTTGCCGGTGCCATCTCTCCTGTCCCGGGGGGTGTCGGTCCACTGACAAGAGCCATGCTGCTCTGGAACACTGTGATTTCAGCACGGAACGCCGGTTTAAAGCTCACTTAATTGCCGATATAATAAGGATAGGGGAGGCTGCCATGCCCGTTAAGCTGATTGCATTTATACTGACCCTGCTCATCATAGTCTCATTCATCGGTTTCAATCTCGAAAACAGTTCCGATATACGCATTTGGTTCGGGGAAAACGGGCTTCTCACCGAAGTTCCGATTTTTGTGAGCTTCTTTGTGATGTATCTCATCGGTGTTTTATCCGTCATTCCATTCATCGTCGGCTGGAAGTGGAAGAAGAAAACGGATAAGAAGACGGATGATTCCGAAATGGAAGATAAAGCTGAAAACGGAAAGAAAAATGTTCGTGTACTGGGTGCGCGCAAACGCCGGAAGAAAGAAGCTGAGATTATCGAATCCGAAGATACTGATGATTCCAACAACGATGAAGAAGTAGAAGAGGTGGCAGAGGCAACAACGGAAACCGACTGATGTGGTGTCCCGAAATTCCGCACTCATGAGCAGCACCAGGAGGAACTGTCCGGAAGTATGGAGAAAAGCTACCGGAAGTTCGTCGGAACGGAGCCTGAAAGGCGAGTACCGCTAGAACGATGGTGGCTTATTCGCAATGCTTCCGGACAGTGCCGCTCCCGGGATGTGTCGATCACTTACAGAGGTATTTACGGGATACCACACTATTCCTAATTCGGAGGGCTCCCGGGTTGAGACCAGGATTATTCAGTCTTCTTCTTATTTTCTCATCCGTCATTTTCAGCGTTTTCCCGGAAACCTGGGATACGGCAATAGCCCTTGAGAACTCAGGTGATATTTCCGGTGCAAGAGCGCTGTATATAAACTGGCTCGAAGAAAACCCCGGTGACTCCGGTTATGCGGATGTTCTGATTCATGCCGCATCGTTATATGACAGTCCACTTGACGCTATAGGGTTGATGGAAGTTTATTCCTCCAAAGTACCACTCAAAGATTCTTACGGGATTTTTGCCCGAATGGCAGCTCTGGAATCATCTCTTGGATTGCCGAGGGAAGCTGCGGGACATTTTGAGAAAGCCTCCCGGATCGGAGGGCATGCCGGTGATCAGTGGCTCCTTGAAGCCCTGGCTTTGAGATTCGGTATGGGGGAGTACCCTGAAGTGAGATCGGGCGGCTTGAGGTTGTCGGAAATGACAGATAACCCTTTCATCATGGATGAATCGCTTGCATTGGCGGCATTATCACTGGCGCTTGAAGGCAAGGCTGAGGAAGCACTTGTTGAACTGGATCTTCATATCAAAGGATTTTCACCGGTTCGTTCACCTCTGGTCTGGCTGGCGATGAGGGATATCGCGGCGGCAGCCGGAGATTCAGAGAGAGTTCGCCAATCCATCAATGCACTGCAGGAAGGATTCCCGTCATCTGCTGTTTATTATCTCGCTACCGCCAGGGTTATGGAATGGATATCACCGGCGGCTTATATTTTCAGATTTGATTCCAATTCTGGTGATTTCGTCCAGGCCGGTGCTTTCAGGGGCCGGGAGAGTGCCGCTTCCCTGCGTATCCGGCTGGAAAATGACGGTTTTATCGCCTGGATCGAACAGAGCGGAGATATCTGGAAAGTGCTGGTTAACGACCCGGATGGCGATGTCGTCTCCCGGCTGGCCGCCGGAGGCTATGACTCGTTATTCTGATGGGGAGAGAATCTCGATCTGTTCGAATCGTCTCCAGGCACCACTTGTCGCTCTGATGTTGTCCACACTGAGCTGGGCGGGGGATAGCGACAGGGAACGGATAATTCTGGTTGAGTCCCTGTCTTCCTCATAGTCGGCGATCCAGTTAATCGTTTCTTCCAATGCGCCGTTTTTTTTCATGAATTGAATCTGAAGCACCAGTTTATCTCCCAGAGAGAACAAGGATGCTGTTCCGATCCGTTTTTTTTCACCATCGATCCACTCGATACGGGGCATATCGAAAATAATTTCGATTCCTCCGGGGCTTCTCCATACACCGGTGAGTTCCAGCGGCGATAGTATCGGTGCAAGGGATGACTCAGAGGCTAAAATCAGTTGAAGGGCCGGTCCGAGACGCCGATACACACCGTTCCAGTTTGTGTCGGCTCGCCAGAGTTCAATTCGTTCCCAGGATTCGGCACTGACCGAAACCGTATCGTACATACTTGGAATTACGGCGTTATTGACACGGGTGTAGAGGCGTTTCGCAGTAGTCCGGTGGCTTTTCCCCCAGGTGAAGACTTCCTGAATGGATCCGTCATAAAACATGATTTCCCTGCTGTCGGGGTTGAAGTAGAGCATATCCAGAAATGAACCTGTTCCGGTTTCACTGTACCAGGCGCCTCTGAGATACTCCTCATAAACCTCGACATCTCCTGAATACACCCGCCCGATGCGTTCTTCCAGGATGGTTTCTCCCTTGACGTTCCTTGATCCTCCCTGTCGGTATATGAAGGCCCCAAAGTCCCATATCCAATCAGTTTCGATAAGATCCATACTGTTGTCGGATGCAGGATCCTTCTTCTGTACGACGATTTGATAGGGTACGCCGGCGCTCAGTCCGCTGTAATATTCGGGAGATCTTTCGGCCGTTACAATGTCGACATTCCCGTTGATATCCAGGCTGAATACCAGTTTGAAATCGTCAATTTCACCTTTTTTCGACACGGCGTAAACGTCGGTGACATGACGTCCTTTTTCATCGAATCCGGAGACGATGATGTCGTTTCG
>JAUVIY010000383.1 GCA_030592625.1 Spirochaeta sp.
AAAATCGAGAATTTTTGAAATTACTCAGACCTTTAGAATACATAATTTATTATTATATAATAAATTATGTATTCGACCCCATGACGAGGTTCTTGCAAAATGGTAATTTTGAAAGAACCTCAGGAGAAATCTTATTCATTACCCTCTATGATTAATCGTGGAGGGTAGCAATGGACGACCGCATCAGAAACAAGCTGGATTATATTTACGGACGTGATATCGGTATCGACACAGTTAAACGGCTGAAGAAGATTGTCGAGAAATGGCGGAAGGTACTACCTGAAATTCACGGTTCCCCCGACGGTGGAGTTCCGGCCGATCAGAGTGACGCCATCATGATTACATACGGCGACAATATTCAGATGCCCGGTGAGGTCCCGCTTGCTACTTTGAAGGCCTTCGCCGATAAACGGCTTGCCGGAGTCGTTTCCGGAATACATATTCTACCTTTTTCCCCGTATTCATCTGATGACGGTTTCTCCGTGATGGATTACAGGCAAGTGAATCCGGATTGGGGGAATTGGGAAAATATATCCGCCATCGGAAAGAACTTCCGCCTTATGGCCGATCTGGTTTTAAATCACTGCAGTGCCAAAGGAACCTGGTTCAAGCAGTTTCTGGCCGGAGTCCCTAAGTTCGACAAATTTTTCATCACCGTTGAACCCGGTACCGATCTGTCCGATGTGTTCCGTCCCAGAGCCCTCCCTCTGCTTCATGAGTTTGAAGTGAATGGCGAGATCAAGCAGGTTTGGACGACTTTCAGCGAAGATCAGGTCGATGTCAATTTTGCCAATCCCAATGTTTTCCTTGAATTCATCGATATCCTGCTGGATTACGTCGGTAAAGGTGTTCGTATCATACGTCTTGATGCCATAGGTTTCCTCTGGAAGGAAATCGGTACGAGCTGCATGCATCACCCCAAGACACATGAGATGGTGAAGCTGTTCCGGCTGGTGCTTGCCGAGACCACACCCGGGGTGATTCTGATAACCGAGACGAATGTACCTCATAAGGAGAACATCTCCTATTTCGGAGATGGTACCGATGAAGCCCATATGGTGTATCAGTTTACCCTGCCGCCCCTTACCCTTGATGCATTCCTCCGGGGCGATGCGACGAAACTCAGCGCCTGGGCCGCATCACTGCCTGAGCCGAATCCGGATTATACCTACTTTAATTTCCTGGCATCTCATGACGGAGTAGGGGTGCTGCCTGCCAAGGGGTTTTTAAACGAGGAAGAACTGGACGGACTTATAAGGGCCGTGAAAGACCGCGGTGGGCTTGTAGGCTACAAGGCAACCCCTGACGGGGATATTCCGTATGAACTCAATATCAGCTATAGAGACGCGATAGCCGAAGACACTCTGCCACAGGAAATGAGGTCGGCAAAATTTCTCTCCTCTCAGGCCGTTATGCTGTCCATGGCCGGGGTTCCGGGAATTTATATACACAGTCTCCTGGGTTCCGGCAACTGGAAGGAGGGAGTCAGCCTTACCGGGGTTAACAGGACCATCAACAGAGAGAAACTGTCCGTAACCCAGCTCAGCTCCGAACTCGATGAACCAACCAGTCTCAGGAATCTGATATTCAGTGGTTATTCCCGGATGCTGAAGGCCAGATGCTCCCATGAGGCGTTCCACCCTACGGCCGGTCAGAAAATTCTGAATCTCGGATCGTCCCTGTTCGCCCTTATTCGGACTTCCTATGACGATCGATCCGTACTCTGCCTCCAATCGGTATCCGGTGAATCGCAGAGCATCGTGCTCCCTCCGGGATTCAGCGAGGCCGGCTCTCTTCACGACCTGATCGGAGATCGTTCGATACCGGTATCCGGGGGCCGTGTTGAAATGGAACCCTGGGAAGTACTCTGGCTGAGGACGGACTACTCAGCCCAGGTGGGCTGAGGCTATACTTGCCTCATGTTTTTTTTTGAATCCATAGAAGCCGCCGCCCGTGCCAAGGGCGGCCCCCTCTGTGTCGGTATCGATCCACGAATCGAACCCGGGGATGGCAGCTTCGGCAAGCTGGTTGATTACGGTAAGCGTCTCATTGATGCCTGTGCGCCCATAGCCGTCGCCTTCAAGCCTCAGCTTGCCTTTTTCGAGTGCCACGGATCCGCCGGTATTGAGGCCCTGGACGTCATTCTTGCCCATATTCGCTCAATCGATCCCGATTTTCCTGTCATCCTGGATGCTAAACGGGGTGACATCGGTTCCACCGCCGAAGCCTATGCGCAGGCTTTACTGGATCGACCGGGGAACCTGGCGGTGACTCTGTCTCCCTACCTCGGAAGAGAATCTGCCGATCCTTTCCTGGAACGTTCAGGTCGGGGTGTCTTTCTGCTCTGCCGGACCACCAATCCCGGCGCAAGCCGTCTTCAGGAACGGCTTCTCGATGACGGAACCCCGTTATACCTTGCATTCGCCGATGAAATTCTCTCCTGGGAATCCGATCCCTCATCCCCGTCGATCGGCCTGGTAGTGGCCGGTAACGATCCGGTTGTGCTCGCTTCGGTTCGGCGCCGCCATCCGGATACCTGGTTCCTGGCTCCGGGTATCGGCGCCCAGGGAGGCAAGGCCGATGAGGCCATAGCCGCGGGTGCCCGTTCCGACGGTTTCGGCGTACTGGTTTCCGCAAGCCGTTCAGTGGCCGATGCCGAAAATCCGGCGGAGGC
>JAUVIY010000146.1 GCA_030592625.1 Spirochaeta sp.
AGAATGTGCAGATTTGGTCCGAGAACAAGGCGGAGCAAGCACAGAAAGCGCAGTGTAGCGACAGCTACATGAGCATTTCGAGCATTGCTCCAACGCGGTTATCGGGGCAAAGGTGCACATTCGCCCTTATCAGATGTCCCAGATGTCTCCATACGCATGCCGCCGACCGCAATACCGGCAGGTGAAGGTTTCCCCCCCGGTACGGTAGAAGAACGGCGGCACATGCTGATATGCACCGGGGTAGGTGACACATTCGGGATTCTTACAGGAGATTTCGGCGAATTTGTAAATTTTCGGCGGCATGCTGAGCCGGTATTTCTTGATAACCGAGCTATCCCTGATAACATTCAGGGTACATTCCGGGGAAACCGCGGCTAATTTCTTCAACTCAGTATGGCCAATTTCCAGGATGTCCGGTAATGAAATGATCCCTTTGAACTCATTCGGATCGTTGGTGTGGAAAACACCGTGAGAACTGCGGACGTTCAATTTGAGGATACGCCGCACTTTATCCACCCGGTTCCAGATTACTTGTTCGGGCATACCTTTGGCGATATGATCAATGACCGTTCCGTTATCAACTGGCTTGATGCCCACCTTGAACCGGTCTTCTACATGAGTCTTCCGGACGACAGGAACTTCCGTAATGAAAGATTCCTCTTTATCGGACAATTCCGGAGATTCTCCTTTAAAATCCGACCCGAGCTTTCCCGCCACCATGGCCAGTTCGATGATTCGGGTGAAATAGCCGTTGATGCTCTGCTCATCCCAACCGTTCAGGGGCGTTGAGTCCAGGAAGGATGGAATGACAGGCTTTTCACGATGCCGGGGCAGCGGATGGAAGAACCGTGTATCTTCGGGTAGTCGGGTCAGAAAACGTTCCTTGAAAGTCACCGCACGACGGAGCTCCATCTCGCGTTCCCGTACCTCATCACTCATTCTTTCAAGCTGCAGTCGTGTGAAGTACCAGGTATCGCTGACATCATTCCCTGAGAGGTATTCTTCAATACTCTCCCATTCGGTCACTTTAAAACCATTGTCCTCCATCCGTGACTTGTAGGAAGGGGGCAGGGACAGTTCCAGAGGCGCTATCAGATCCACCTTAACCGAACGGAAGGCTTTCAGACCGTCGGCCTTTGAATGGATGGTACGGCCATGGTGGAGGTCGCCGATTAGAGCCACATGGATATAAGAGTCATCCCAGCCCCTCTGCTCCAGAAAGGTAAGCTGATCGAGGTATTCCTGAGTGGGATGTTCATGACGACCGTCACCTCCGTTGATGAAAACCGGCCGTTCCCGTCCAAGGCGGTCGGCATAGGCGCCGATCTGCTCTTCCAGAGCCCGGCAGACACCTTCCATTTTGGTTCGCATGACAAAGATGGAACGTCGGCTGTATCCGAAGAGCATCTTGACGGTATCCACCAGGCTTTCGGATTTTGTAAAGGAAGAAGAGGAGGCATCAAAAACATTGAGTTTGACGTCATGGAAAGAGGCGGCGTTACGAAATGACTCCTTAGTCCGGGTCGAATTCTCCAGGAACATCAGGTAAACACCGAGTTCGGGATCATGGATACGGAACGGTTCCGGATCGTCGCCGTTCCGCCAGGCCTCTTTGAGGGCCCGGGTCTTCCTGTAAAGATAACGCTGTTCGTCGACGCTCAGGTCGCCGGCTACCGCCAGTGTGCGGCCTTGGAGAGGATTGTTGGTATTCACTTCAGGGTATTACTCCAGTCGGGCCTCCTCCTTGAGGGTGGAAGCCGATAATTTGAGGATTTCTCCGGTTGCTCCCTGAACATAGAGGGATACTCCATCGAAGGATATCGAAGTCCAGGGTTCGACTGCAACCTCACTCACTGCGGTTCTGTCCAGAGAAGTGTTGAATTTACCCAGACGCCATTCACCGTTATCCGTGGTGATCAGGTAGATATTGCTTCCCTTCACCGTCATGAGGGATCCGGGGAATACGTCGTGAGAACCCTCTTTCTGTGTTTCAAGGGTATCCTGATCGAGCAGCATGAGCCTCACCTTGGAATTACCGCCCTCTTTACCGGCGATAACAAGAATGGATTCGGGAAGTATCGCCATGGAACGGCCCCGGACGGCGGTGATACTACTGACGGCGAGTCGTTTACCATCATCCAGGTTGTATAAAACCACACGGCCGAATGGAATGCCGTCTCCTTCGTCGTCCACCATGAGGAACCAGACCGGCGTCACCAGAGGCGCCGAGGTGAAAGTAGCTTCCTTCTCCGACTCTTCCATGCGCTTATTCTCGTCCTCGGCAATATCATCCCTCATTTCGAGGACTTCTTCGGTTCGCTTGTCAATCTGTGTCTGCTCTTCCTCAACCGCCGCTTTCTCTTTCTCGACGACGACTTTCTCCTCTTCGAGATCTTCTTTCAGTTGTTCTTCCTCAGAACTCAGTTCTTCCCCGACCTGTTCTTTCTCTTCGAGTTCCTTGAGCTCTTCACCGACAATTTCGTCCCGCTTCTCGACTTCTTCCCGGCGTTCATCGAGCTCTACCTGTTCTTTATCAATTTCCTCTTCCCGAAGTTCCACCATGTCACGTCGGGAATCAAGGCCCATGTCGTCCTCTTTTCGCATCTCATCGATGACTTCTTCATCGGTAATGGCCCCGGTATCCACCACCCAACCGGCGCCCCTCAATGGAATCAGCATCTGGGTTTTTCCCGGCCAATTGGAATAATGGGTATCAAGACCAATTTTTTCCGGATCCAGAGCATCGACTACAGGCTGTTTGTAACGGTCTTTCACCATTTCCATATCGCCGCGGTAAACGGCATTGTAGTACGTGACAAACTCGGCAACCAGATAAGCATCCCTGGCGGAGAATCCATAGGTGGTTTCCAGGTATCCGGCAATGATGGTTCTCATGTTGTTGATATGATCTACAGCGGCACTGGCTTCAATAATGAAGATATCGGCGTCCAGACCTGTTTCAATCTCCGGATTCACGATGTGGAGAACACGGTACTTACCGCCGAGGGAGGCCTCTCCCGATACCTGAGGTGTGATTTCGGCACCAAGTGAACGACCGATCCCACGAATCTGATCCAGGGTATTGATGAATTCATACGGACCGACGTAATTGATGAATTTTATGGACTGATCTCCGATACTCGCCAGTTCATCCCGGTCTACCCGGACATCTTCGGCCCACAGGGCACTGCAAGCGATCAGTATTATGACGAAAAGGAAAAACAAACGCGAATGGATAGTTCGGGACATTCGGTGACTCCTTGGTTGAAATTATAGTCACCTGTCCACCGGCTGTCCCGTTTTTTTTATTAAACCGAGGTAATTTCAAAAATCGAACATTTTTGATACTACCCAGACCTTTAGAATACTTAATTTTTTATTATATAATAAATTAAGTATTCGACCCCATAACGAGGTTCTTGCAAAATAGTAATTTTGAAAGAACCTCAACCTATAAACCCGCAACGTTCCGTATTACGGCGATGACTTCTTCCCTGGCCCTATGGGACAGACTGCTGTTCAGAAGGTCGTCCATAAGGGAAAACCCGGCCGCATCACTCAAATCACCGTTATACCGCACCAGATCCGCCATAGCTCGGGCAGTTTCCAAAGTGAGATGTTCATCTGCAGGAGTGAAATTCCGGTATCTTCTGGCAATGATACGCATCGAAGCCCCGTCCCAATCGGAACCGATGTAGCCCAACGCCCGGAAGCCCGCAGCCAGGGCCACAGGATCGTTCTCATGTCTCAAGCATTCCAGAATCAGTCCCCGGGACCGGAAATCCTCCCCTCGGGCCATAAGGAGATAAGCTGAAGCACGGGCCGTCGGATGGGACTGGATAGCTTCATTCTGCTGATTCACAAATCTTATGGTTCCCACAGACACAAGATCTTCCAGAATCAGATCCACCCAAGGCAGCTCCCGGCGCATGGCGAGATCGTCGGGATAGGATTCCAGTTCCTCCAGAAGCGCCATCCTCTCGGAAAGATCGTCTGATACGGCCATCCTCTCCCGATAAAAAAAACCCGCATCCCGCCGGGCTTCCCTGCGATCGGTTATCACCGGAACCGACGGAAATGTACCCGATCTCCGGGGTCCACCCCGGAACTGACGCCAACCTGAACCCGGTACACCGACATCCCAGGCATAGAGAATCCAGTCTCCACCGCCGGCAATCAATATTCCCTCGTCGGTGAGAAGCGGCTCTGCCAGTACCGATCTGCCCCGCAATTCGCCCGATTCGGTACCGGGATCGGCATCGGGATAAACGATGCGGATACTGCCGTCGGATGCCGGTACGAAAATCGTTCCATCCGCCGAGGCCGATGGCGCTCCACCGCTGACGGCGATATGCTCCCGTCCGATCTCGTGTCCTTCGGGATCGTAGGACACTGAACTGCCGTCGGCCAGAAACACCTGTCCGCCTCCTTCGGAGTCTGTCAGAATCGCCGCTACCCTGGAAGATGCAGGCCGAACCTCGAATTCCTGATCGAGAATTCCAAGGGCGGCATCCTCGTCTCCGGCTGCCGGGAATACCGAAACCCTGCCGTCGAAGCCACCGGCCCAGATTCTCCCGGAACCATCCAGAACCAGTACCGACACGGCACTTCTCATAGAAACATGAAAGATTTCCTCCCCCCAGAAGTCCAGAGCGATGATACGGCCATCGGAAAGGGGAATCCACGCCAGCCCGTCTGCCGTTACCACCGGGGCAGCCGAAGCCTCAGCATTTTTATCGAGACTCCAGAGGATGACTCCATGACGGGAAATGCAGACAATCCTCCCCCCCATCAGGGGTAATATTACCCTGCCGTCAGGGGCTGCCGCCGGTAGTGCCGCCGGCTCTGTTCTCATATGAAGTTTCCAGCGACCGGTTCCGCCGGGGGTGACGGCAAAGAGTTCCTGCCTGTCGTTCTGTACGTAGATAGTTCCGTCAGCCGCTACCATCAGGAGATTTCTCAGCCTCCCGCCCGGGCGGTAGATCCAGTTTGATGTCCCTGAAAGCGGGTCCAGGCTATGAAGGGCCCTGTCATCGGCCACGATATAAACATCTCCACCGGGTCCCTGGGCGGCGAAGGCGTCAATCTGACCTCCGAGGGCACGCCTCCATACCGGTTCCGTGTCGATTGGATTATTTTCACCGGCACTGGAAACTTGAAGCGCTGCGACAAGCAGGAGGAAAACCGTTAATCGAGCGGCCGGGCGGCGCCTGATAAAAAGTATCATGTCATCGACCACTTCCGCTCGATCTAAGAATAGCGACGGTCTCCACATGGGGAGTCTGAGGATAGAGGTCGAAGACACCGTAACGATCCAGTTCATACCCGGATGCACGGAGGTCTTTCAGATCCCTGGCCTGGGTTACCGGATCGCAGGACACATAGGCGATATCCTGTATTTTAAGTTTTGCGATGACACGCCGGACCGACGGGGAGAGTCCCGTTCTCGGCGGATCGACGACGATAAAATCCGGCTTGGACGAATTTCTCCGACTGACCCAATTTTCCAGTGACAGGGGATGGAATATACCATTGGGACCCACATTGAGCTTCCACCAGTCACCGGCCTTGCGGTCCCGGTCCACTCCGATGACTCTATCAAATCGGTCGGCAAGGAATGCACCGAAGAGCCCGACACCTCCGTAAAGGTCCATGGCGGAGCTTCTACCGATCCGACCGGCATCCCTCATGGTAAAATCGATGAGATCGGCCAAAGGAAGCAGGTTCGATTGGAAAAACAATTCCGGTGGAAACCGGAAGGTTTTCTCCGCCACTACCGCCCGGGCCTCGCCGTCGAGGCCCTCAGTCCAGAAATTCTTTTCATCGCCGAAAATCACCGGTTGACTGCCACTCTTCAGCTCCGGCGGCGTCTCGGTGAAAAAACGGTTCACTCCGGTACTTGCCACCGGACAGGAGTTGACGGGAACGATCTGATCCGATCCGGCGGAATGGAAACCGGCACCGCCTCCGGGAAGCACAATGGGACGTATGCGGGAGCGGTAACCCTCAGGGCGTGAGGAGGTCACCTTGAAATCCGGAATTTCATCCTCGGAAAATCCGCCCTGTCGAATCAGGGCTTCCCTTGAGAACGCCGCCTTAGACTCCAACTGGGCGGAATAGGCGATGTGCTGCCAACTGCAGCCCCCGCATCGGCCGTACAGGGGACAGAAAGGTTTGCGACGGTTGGGAGAGTCTTCCAGGATTTCCGGTGGACCGGTTTTCGCCCAACCTTTCTTTTTCTCGAGTAACGTGGCTTTCACTGTTTCACCGGGAAGAGCACCAGGAATAAATATGGCCATGCCATCCAGACGGGCAAGGCCATCACCACCGGGAACGAGTTTCTCAATAGTAACTTCGATTACATCTTCACGCATTGTACTTTTACTATATGCCGGGGAGAAGCCATTGAAAACTGGTATTAACCGGGTTTTTCCGCTATGCTTGGATCAGCTGATAATCAAGTACAACCGTAAGAGGCCTTCATGACCCGTATCGCTCAACACGCAAAAAGAGTTTCCGCCAGCATTCCGACAATCCGCCGTCTCCCCTCTTATCTTCAGGTGGTCAAGCATCACAAATCCGAGGGATTCGACGTCATCTCCGGAAC
>JAUVIY010000283.1 GCA_030592625.1 Spirochaeta sp.
GAACCGGGAACAAACATCGTAGTGACAATCATCAGGGTCCGGCCGGCGGTTTGCTCGTCAAAACCCAGCCTGTCGGTGAGCAGTAAAGTTAAAAACGGGTAAACAAAACTGCCTGCCGCATTAACCATCCTGGCAGCAGCCAGAGCCCAGAGGGGGCCGGGCAGAGAACGATAATCCCTGAAAGTGTCCCTGATGGTAGACATACGAGGAATGAAAGGTATCATACTCCAGGGCAGAGCCCTAGATAGTAATGACGATGAGAATGAAATGTATCATACCCCAGGGCAGAGCCCTGGACCCGGAGTCGCCAGAGGCGACTGCTCGCAAGTTCGCTTCGCGAACCCGCTGTTTTCCTTTCCGCGGCAGAGCCGCGGTACTACGGAAACCTTGCTTTCCCTGCTCTCACTCGGATCAAGGGTCGTACCGGAGACGAGAACCGATGAACGATCCCGACAGAATGAGCAAGCTCACTCCTCTCATTCGTTTGGGAATCCATCCGGTCAAATTATTCCCCATCTTGACGGCCTGTTACCGTAAATCGAGAATATTCAGCATGTCAGATGAAAATCCCAATCGCAGGATATGGATATATGTCATTCCCATATCAACGATTTTCGCTATCGTTCTGCTTCTTTTCTTCTCTATCCGAATGAATCGAAATAGTGTGCCGGAAACAATCGATGACAACCGTTTTCTCCTGGATACCGTTGTTTCGATCCGTCTGTATGACAGCGGACAATATGACGTCCTGGAAAATGCATTCACTCTGATTGAAGACTATGATAAACAATTGAGCCGGTATAAAAAAGAAAGTGAGATTTCACAAATCAATGCCGCACCTGCCGGAACCCCGATACCCGTATCCGGGACAACGAGAAAACTCATCAGGAAAGGAATCCAATATGCTCGACTTTCCGGAGGTACCTTCGATCCGACAGTCGGACCTCTGGTCACCCTCTGGGGTATCGGAGGCGAGGATGCCCGGATACCCGGATCTGATGAGATAAAGGCCGCTTTGACTCTGATAAATCCTTCTGGTGTGATAATCGATGATGTATCCGGTACAGTCACTCTTGAGAGAGAGGGAATGGCCCTCGACCTCGGAGGAATTGCCAAAGGCTGGATAGCGGATCGAACAGCCGAATATCTCCTGGATAGCGGTGAAAACCACATTCTTATAAACCTCGGCGGCAATGTCCTCGTTTCCGGGGGTAAACCCAGCGGTGAACCCTATAGAATCGGGATGCAGGATCCCTTCGACGACAGAGGCCGATACCTGGGAATCTTCACACTCGAAGATGGATCTGTCGTCTCCTCGGGCATATATGAACGGTTTTTCGAATCCAGTGGAATTCGGTATCACCACATCCTGAGTACCGTAGACGGTTATCCAATCAAAAACGATCTGGCGGCTGTAACCATAATTTCCGCCAACTCTGTGGATGGAGATGCACTGTCCACATCGGTCTTCGCCCTGGGACTGGATGACGGCCTTGAACTTGTCATGAGCCTCGATGGTATTGAAGCGGCCTTCATAACGCTTGAAGGAAGGGTGATTATGACAAAAGGTGCCGCAGATCGTTTCGAAGCTTCGGATTCCGGTCTGCAGCTGGAGGTTCGGGATGAATGATGACGAGAAAACTCAAGCATCTTATACTGGCATTGATGGATATGCGACAGACTTTGAAGCAGCTGAAGCAATTTCTTAAAACGGTAATCCGTAATGTGATTGCCGACAGAGTTTTCTTTCGGGCCACCAGCCTAGCTTATACCAGTGTCATTTCCCTGGTTCCACTGACTATGGTTATCTACGCTTTCGGGGGATTCAATCAGCTTAGCAGTCGCCTGCTTGAAGCGATGGGCAAGCTGCTGCTGCCGGAAAGCAACAATGAGATTCTCCTGGCGTTCAATACTTTCACGTCAAACGCAAGGAGACTGGGCACATGGGGTACCCTGCTGTTCCTTTTTGCCGCAATCATGCTGTTCAACGCCTTGGAATCCCATCTGAACGACATTTTCCGGGTCTGTCCCCGAAAGGGACCGATTTTGAGAGTCGGTATGTACGTCGCGTCCCTGGCCCTTATTTCACTCGTTTTAGGTGCGGGATTCGGACCGATCTCAGGAATGCTGGAAGCCTGGAACAGAGTGCCGGTTCCGGGTCAGCAGCTACTCGGTATTATCCTCTCAATCCTCGGTGCCATGATCGGAATGATGCTTATCTTCGGTCTTATGAGCGCCGCCAGAGTAAAAATCAGTAGTGCGCTGCTTGGGTCTTTCATCGGAGCTTTGAGTCTGCAGGCCGCAAAATACGGGTTCACCATCTGGACCACCCATTCGGTCCGGCAATCCATCATCTACGGCTCGGTAGTCTTCATCCCCCTGCTGCTCATCTGGTTGAGTGTGGCATGGATTATTATTCTGGTAGCGGCGGAGATTACTTATGCCCATCAGATTGAAGCCGGACGGAAGCCTCCCCTGAAATACGCCACTCCAGCCGATGAAACGGAAGTCGGCTGGAAGGTATATCTCGCCCTGGCGGATGATTTCCGTATGGGAAAGAATCCTCCGGGTATCAAGGCACTGGCGATCCGGCTATCGGTGGATGAACGTCGGGTGGATCATATCCTTGAAAGACTGGAAGACGGCGGTCTGGTCCATCAGGTCAGTCATTATCCTTCAGGTTATATACCGGCTGTGGCCCCCGCCGATCTGAACGCTTCCCAGGTATTTGCGGTTATCACCGGATGGAACTGGAATAATAAGCATGAGGATACCGAGGATGCATTCTCTCTCATTAGAGAAGGTATGGAGAAATCCCTCGGAAACCGCTCAGTACGTTCCTTCCTGATAGACGAAAAAACCGATGTACCTTCGTGAAAAAGAAACGTCATGATTCTCGGTAGCGGTGTCTCAATATCGAAAACCGCCAAAAAAGGAAAACGACATCATATTCGTCCGGCCACTCTCAATTGTGAAATCCCACCACTCGAAACGAACACCGCTAAAACCCCGATTGAAGTACCAGGCACCATTCAGTCGGTAGTTTATAGTTTCCAGTATTTCATCGGTGGTTGAGGTGTAAATTCTCAAGCCCCCGCTAAAAACCAGTTTTTCAAGCGATTCGACTTTAAAAATATGATAGAACAATGGATCTGATGCCCATAGTCCCAAGTAAAGAGCTCCGCTACGATCAATCCCCGTATTCACGTCATAAACTGTGTGAAGTGATCCCCCGAAATCGAGCCCTATTTCCAGACGTGATATGAGACTTTCCATAAGGAATCCACGTAGATTGACACCCAGATCCAATGAATTGAACAGGATATCGGGTTCTCCCGGTGCCCAGGAATATCCACTGCTTCTGAAATGGAAACCCAGACTGCGGCCGAGAAACGGCATCCAATATCTGAGATCAGTTCCAAGTGAAGCGTAAAAAAATTCATTACCTGACGACCATGTGTTAATGGTTTCTGACGAAAGGGGATTTACGGCAAAAAATTTGATGGACAGATCAAGACGAAGATGATCCCGATGTTCGGCCGGGTCGTTAAGGCTGTCCTTATCCCCTCTGTCGATAACGAACCTGGGAGAATCATTTTCTTCATTGCCGTCGGTATCAGATTCAGTACCTGTCGTTTCGACTTCCGAGGGTTCACCTTCTGACCAGGATTGCTGTGCCACATCCAGTGCGTACAGTTCCTGAATGGAAGCTCTGTAGGAATTGATCCTGGGATCGTTTGGATCAAGATCTTCGGCATCATCAATGGCTTGAAGGGCTTGCTCCCAATTTCCCTGTTCGGCGGATGACAGGGCATATTCCAGGAGGACCTCAAGTTCCGGATTTATGATTTCGGTACCTGACTCGGGCTGAGCGGCGAGAGGCATGGCGGCCGCAAAGATGAATACGGAAACGGCGGTACAAAGAAGTATGGTTTTCACTGATTATTCACCTGCACCCGCAGTC
>JAUVIY010000374.1 GCA_030592625.1 Spirochaeta sp.
CCTTAACGGGCTCAGTTCCTGGCTGGAAGAATCGGGATTGCTCGTCGGAGGAATACTCCTCGATGAAGAATCCGTGCCTCTGGGAGGAACCGAATGGCGGAACCGGCCTATAGGAGACATCAACAGCTTTTCAGTTGAAGCCGTGAGTCTCAGGGAAGGGCGTGTTCGTCAACTTGAAACCGCCCGGGACTATTTTATACTGCTCAAGAGCGCCGTGGAAGCCGGGGATGAAGATGCCCTGAACGAGCTATCGGATGGTTTTGATGATCTCAAACGTATTCTGCCGCACCTTCTTGACGAGGGTCCTCAACCCTCCATCATTCCCCATCTCGAAGAGACGCTTGGAAAAGGATTCCATAACAATGGCAGTACTGTTGTCCTGGAAGCGACTCGGCTGGCCATTCTTCTTGACAGCCGCTGCAAGGAAGCCGTTGACCCTGAGGCGGAAGCCAGATCTGCGGCTTCGGCACTGGCCGCTATGGCCGAGAGCCTTGACGATGTTGCGGTCCATCTGCAGACAGGCAAGGACAAACAGGCGATGGATACAATTATCCGCCTGACTGAGATTCTACAAACATTCATGAGGTCACTCTCCTGGATCAGCAGCGATCAGGGCATAAAACAGATCACTGATGACATGAACGGGATCCTGGCAGAACTTGAAGAAGCCCTGAAAGCCAACGATACGGTACTCATCGGTGATCTCCTGGAATATGAAATCAAACCCCGTCTTCTGAACCTTCCTTCAGGATTAAACTTCTCAGCGGACGCGGTATCATGATGCAAATACCTCTGCTGCAAAGCTCATATTATCAAACTCAAACTGACTGGAAAACAGTGGCAATATTCGGCGGTATCATAGCCGCCGCCATCCTGGCTCTCATCCTCTACAGCCGTAACTCGTCGGGGCCCGCGACAGGACGAGGTGGGAAAAGATTCAGTCGCCGCATTTTCAGACGTGAAGCGACGGCCATCGGCCTGACGAAATATCAGATTCGTCTCCTGGAAAGTTACATCAAAACCTATCAGGTTCGACGTCCGTTCAACCTGCTGTCCAACACGAGGGAACTGAATATCACTCTGGGCAAAGCGCTCAGGGATATCAACCACATGGAAGCCAAGGAAACTGATATCGAACAGCGGAAACTGGAAATATACCGGATCAAACAGCGAATCGACCGGGTCTTCGCCGATACCAACCGGATGGCCAGCACGAAACAGCTCAGACTCGGCCAAAACATTACTTTTCAGCAGGAAAACGGCAACCGCTTCACATCGGTGATTACGGCAAATCTCAAAGAATTCTACTGCGCCCAGGTTCCCCTCAATTATGGCGGAGAACAGGTGAAATGGCGTAAAGGTAATAAAATCAAGCTTTTTATCTGGGGCGTGGACGGTGAAGAGATGGTTTTCGAATCAAAAGTGATGGGCTACACCAGCGTTAAGCGTATCAACAGCGTCATGCTTCAACATACAAACCGTGTAAACAGGGCCATAATGCGGAAATTTCGCCGCCGCCCCATGAAGGGACAATGCTCTTTTTACCCGGTACGAATCGTCGAAAAGGGAACCGGGCGTAAAGTCACCCGACAAGCCGTAGTTGTTACCAATCAGGGCCGTATCGGTACCATGATAGATATCTCCGCCGGCGGCTGCGCTCTGGCCAGCCATAAGCCCCTGCCCAGGGGAGAGCTGATCAAGATCAGTTTTGAACCCCAGAGAGGTAATCTCATCGTCGCTTTCGGCAAGATCGTAGACAGCCGGATGGTGAGCCGAAGCAAAACAACCCTGCATATCATGTTCACCCGGGCATCGAGCAAGAACATGAACAAGATTAACGAATACGTCTATGACTTCAGCTGATATCTTTCATTACCAACTTGACCCATAGTCCGGGCTGTAACTATCCTTAATGACTCATGAAGGTACATAGCATAGATCAACTGATCAGGAAAGATACCCCTCTATATTACAGGAACGAATACGAAGGCCTCGGGAATCTTGAATTTCCTACAGGCGAAAGGCGCCGTGTGCCCCTGGAATTCACAGTAGAAATCAAACCCACCGGAGAAAGGGCTGTCACCGTAAAACTTAAGGAACGGATTAACTATCCCCTGTTGCCGGTTATTCATGCCCTGAAGGAAAAGATAAAGATTCTCGAGAGAAGCGGCGAACTTACGTGAGCGAAATCAGAACACAAGACGCTGAAGAAACCAGGGACGTCGGCAGGCGGCTTGGCGGGACGCTTCTTCCAGGGGATATTGTGGCTCTGACCGGTCCCCTTGGAGCCGGAAAAACCGTATTCGCTCAAGGAGTAGCTGAATCCCTTGGAGTCGATGAACCGGTCACCAGCCCGACTTTCACCCTCATCTGCGAATATGAGGGTATTATGCCCTTCTACCACATGGACCTCTACCGTCTGGATACTCCTGATGAATTCGCGTGGTTGGGAGTTGAGGAAATGCTCAACGGAAACGGTGTGAGTCTTCTGGAATGGAGCGAAAAGGCCGGTGAGGAACTGCCCGATAGAGCAATTCATGTCGGAATAGAACTTAGCTATGATGGTGGACGGATTATCACCATTATCAGATCCGATGGAGAAGCCGCATGAATGTCCTGGCACTGGAAACATCGGGGAGAGTTCTTACCGTAGCGCTTAAAGCGAATGAGCAGACCCTGGAACTCACCGTGGATCGGGGGTTCAAACACGGCGAAACTATCATGCCGGCAGTGTCCCTGATTATGAACCAGGCAGGCATCGCTCCTGAATATCTGAATCTGGTAACCTGTTCCG
>JAUVIY010000203.1 GCA_030592625.1 Spirochaeta sp.
ACTGGACGAGGCTGTCAACCTTCTGGGATCCCGAGGTGAAGCGGAAGATCTGGATGAAATGAATGCTGTTCTGGGACTGTACGAGAAAGCCGCTACAGCCCTGGAGAGCGAAAAGGGCGACCTGTTCACCGAGCGTACCGCCCAATTGGGCAGAAAGCTGCAGTCGGCCATGGGTCGATCCGGCAAAGATATCCGTCATAAAGGACAGATCGCATTCGAGGAAATCCCTCTTGATGAAGAAGACGCCCTTTCTCTCCTGGATCTCAATGCCATGGAGCCGGTCATCCGGATCAATGAAGAAGAAGAAACCGTCTTCCTCGAGGAATCGGCTGAGGATCTGGAAGATGCCTATACCGAGCTCTACAGACCGGAACATACGAGCAAGGAACCGGGATTTCCTCAGGAACAGGGTTACCCGCCCTCCCAGGGAACGCCCCAGCCCGCAGCACCCTCTGCACCTGCAGTCGGCGATCAAGCCCCCGCCGGCCCTCCGGTTCACATCCATCTCCCCGCCCAGTCTGCAGTCCCCCAGCCACCCCAGGTCGTGTACCAGGATATCCGTCCTGTTTTACATCAGCCCCCACCCCCGCCACCGTCACCTCCCCCGGTCAATACCACCGAAATCTCAGTTGAAGATCTTCTGGAAGAAGACATCCCTGAACTCCCGGAGGAGAAAGGGAACGATTCCATGGAGCTGGAGCTTACCGAGTTGGACGAACCGATTCTTGAGGAAGAGGAACCCGGTGAAGCAGAATCCCTGGACGACCTGGAGGAACTGTTCGAAGATGAGAGCGACGAGGAAGAGAGCCCGTTCTTTGTACCCGAAAGCGATGCCCTGTCGGAGGACCTGCCGGAAACCTCCGAGCCGGTAATCCCGGATGCCGACCTGGTCTTCACCGATGATGATCGGCCTGAGGTAGAAATCGAGGAAGAGGGTTTCGAAGAACCTCTTATGCTGGAAGAGGCGGACGACGAAATCGTTTTAACGGAAGATTTTGATAGGCTTGAAGAAATTGAGCCGGAACCGGAACATGAAGAGAGCAGCGATGAAGTTCCCAACGATACAGGGAAGACCGTCGATCACGATAAATTGGCAGATATGTTCAAGTATCTGTCCGATCTCACCGACGAAACCACCGGCGAAGGACGACAACAGCTCATCGAGGAAGGCATCCCCCTGAAAATGGCGGGAATCCACGCACGTCTCAGCGGCGAGCCTAACTTCAGGGAAGTGGCCCAGCAATACGACCGCCGCAGCCGGGAACGTCACAACATTGAACTCGACGAAGAAAAAATCAAAGACAGCCTGAATGCCTTCAAATCCCTGGCTGAAGCCTATCCCAATCAGAGTGTCAGCGAGAGTCTCAGCAAGAAACTCGGAAAAATCGTGTCAATCGTCAGCCATAATAAAGAAGAAAACGATAACGAAAGTCTCTAAATCTGCCGGCCTTTGTCCAATTTGGTTGTAAAACGCTCAGCAGCCTTTCCTGTGAGTCCATGGTGTTCACCTTTCAGCATCTTCTTCAGCCCATCCATTTCCTCATTGGAAAAACGCATTCCGCCCCACAGATGACGGTCGAAGGATTCAAAGGCCAAGGGACAGACTTTCGTCGCCAGATCCCGCATCACTGCGGCATAGGCTCTGATTTCTTTCTGAGCGTGGGGATCCAGGCGAAGTTTCAGGAAGCGGAAAAGGTTATGAAGATCAATCTGCCAATACCACTCGGTGTACAGGCTCAAAGGCAGCACCACCCGGGCCAGCTCACGGGCCGTTCCATCTTCAAGAAGTTTTTTATAGCCGGCATAGGCCTGTGCATGAACCGCGCCAATCGTACTCCGCACCCCTTCGGCACGATCGGGAGCCATGGGATCGGGCATCCGTCCCTGCTTGTTGTCGGTACTCTGTTCTGCCACGTCCTCGAGCGCAGGAACGTAAAACTCATCATTCATCACGCTATAGCGTCCAGATATTTCGTTCATCCTTGCGGTACGATGACGTACCCATTGCCGGGCGACAAATATCGGCATCTTCGCATGAAACGTGAAAACCACCTGTTCAAACGGCGAAGTGTGCTCGTTTCTCAACAGATAATCGATCAGCCCCGCATCCTGACGGACAGTTTTCGTCCCCTCACCGTAGGAAACCCTTGCGGCCTGGACGATACGCTGATCGCCTCCCATATAATCCACCAGACGGACAAAACCTTTGTCCAGTACTGGAAATTCCCTGTCCAGAATTTTTTCCGCAGCAGGTATTACACAACGACCCACAAGTGGCTCCTCATCTTCATTTTTTGTTGACCTCTCTCTCGCCTCTGATTTCGAAAGATACGGTACCCCGGCTGGCGTCTATCATGCTCCTGCGGAAATCCTCCAGAGCCGAAACCGGAACATCAATCGACAGCCTGATCATTGTTTCAAATATCTTTTCGGCGATTAATCCTCCGGCCTCTTCAGCAAGTCGAACGGTGTATTCATAGAGGGAGTATTCAACACTCAGCTCAACCCTGATTCTTTCTATTAAAAGAACCCTCGGCATCAACTCAAGAGCATCCTGACAACATCTGCCGTAAGCTGAAGTCAAACCTCCGGTCCCCAGCTTCACACCACCGAAATACCGCACCACCGTTACCAGGGTTTCAGTAAGACCACCACCGACGATAGGGTCCATGATCGGCCGTCCGGCGGTTCCCCGGGGTTCACCATCATCACTCATCCCCCGAAGAGCGGCGTCGTTTCCCAGAACATAAGCCCAGGCCACATGCCTGGAACGGGGATGCTCAAGCCGGAGTTCTTTAACCTGCATACGAGCAGCTTCGGTGTTTCTCACCATCCGGGCTTCGCCGATAAAACGGGATTTTCGCTCGGTGAAGTCGGAATGTCCCGTCCCTGACGGTATCCAGAGTTCGGGCATGGCTCAGTTTAGCCTGACGGCGCACAGTGGGGAAACCACAAACCTGCTGGTATGAATTACCATCAGACTGCAAAGGTATTAATTTATTTAATTATTATTGATAATATAATTGACTATTTTAATTATATGTCTTATATTCATGATGGGAGTTAATAATGAAGCATTCTTGGCAGACCCTGATGAACTTACTGGGAGGTAAGGTATTTCGGATTGAACGTATCCGTATCGCCGAATCCAATATTGTTGTTGAAGGCGATTTCACACCTCCTCCCCTGGCCTGCCTTTCCGTTGACGACCAGATGTTCGCTGCGGCGTTTCTGGCTTCTCACGGTTCCATCAAAAAAATGGAGGCGCTGTTCGGAATCAGTTATCCGACAGTGAAGAATCGATTGAACCGTATCGCCTCCCGGTTGGACGTACCGAAAGTGGAAGTCATGCCGAATGGTGACAGCGAGTTCAGGAAGGAAATCCTCGAAAAACTGGACCAGGGAGAGCTTTCCTTCGATGAGGCCATGGAGGCCTTGAAATGATACCGCTGGTGATGCGCCTGGTTATTTCTGATGTCGCTTCGAAAAGCGGAAATAGAAATACAAATCTATGGCTGCCCTTGTTTCTCCTGTGGCTCCTGATATTGCCCCTGATCATTATCATCCTGGTGGTCTGGGTCGTCCTGAGTCTTCTGGCATGGACATCTCCGATAATGAAGCGCCTGGTGAAAATCATCGAAGCCGGCGCTGTAGTGATATGGAATATCAGCGGACTGCGGGTGGATATCCGCGGCTCTGAATCCCGATTCGTTCTGCACTTTTGAGGAGGAAAGACATGAGTGAAGAAAGAAGAAAAATTCTGGACATGCTGTCCAAGGGGAAAATCAACGCCGAAGAAGCGGAAAAACTGCTTGATACAGTTGAACCCGAGGCTACCGGTGTGTCGGTGCATCCCGACAGTAACGGTTTGCCGAAATACCTCTATATCCGGGTCGATCCCAAGGAAGGGGCCAGGGATGCGGACCAGGTAAAGGTGACTGTCCCCCTTGCCCTGGTGAAAGCAGGCATGAACTTTGCCAGTCTGCTCCCTCGGGATGCCCGGAAGGATGTGGAGGAAGCCATGGAGAACAAAGGCTTCGACTTCGATCTGAAAAACATAAAGAGTGAAGACATGGATGCTCTCCTGGCGGCTCTCCAGGAACTGGAAGTCGACGTCGAAACTTCGGAAAATACCGTCAAGATTTATACCGGCTGATTCCCAAACGAACGAGTGGAAGAACATTGCCTTCACCTGAACGATTATTATCCTTATTAGTGAGAAAAACACTCTGATCTATAGAATCAGAGTGTTTTTCTCACTGCATTGTCGAAAAAAATTGTACTCCTCATTGTTTTTCGGTATTTTTTACACTAAGATTTCTGAATTCCGGACATCAACCAGATATTTTACTTCTTTCATCTGTTGAGGAGAAATAGTGCTCAAAAAGGAATTCCCTCAAGTTCATTATTACGACCAGGATTTCGTCGATATCTACGACCGTTCATGGGCGTGGATGGTTGATTTCTGGCACAAGGCCGACTCTACCATAGGGATAAAAAATCCCTTCTACGCTTACCATGAAGGGAACTATCTCAGTTTGTATGAAAGCTGTCTCTCCTCTTTCTTCCTGGTCTATTTCAACAAGAAATATCCCGTCCACCTTATACTGGACAACTTCTATAGTCTGCAGGAGGAATCGGGAGCGATTCGAGGAACCTACGACCTGGAAACAGGCAAACCCGTTCTCACAACAGAGAATCCGGATGGTCTCTCTCCACCTCTGCTGGCCTGGGTTGAATACAACCTGTATCACAAGGTTGGCGCAAAAAAGCGTGTTAGGGAAGTGATGCCCTCACTCATGGCCTACCATGATTGGCTGGAGGGGAACTTCAAGGAAGAAAACGGCATGTACGCCCCGCCGCTGGAAGCCACCATGATGGAGAACGCACCACGGGAGAATGTAAAATATCCCCTGGATTTCAACACCCAGGTAGCCATTAATGCACTGTACATGTCAGCCTTGGCGGACATCCTGAACGACAAGGAACTGGGATTCCGCTACAAGCGTCAGTACTTTTCCCTGAAGTCCCGAATTAATTCACTCATGTGGGATCCGGATGACAGGATCTACTACGACCTGGATGCGGATAAAAATAGGGTGAAGGTAAAAACCATCGCTGCGTTCTGGCCCCTGCTGGCAGAGATTCCCAACGAAGACAGAGCTGAAGGCCTGTTTGATCATCT
>JAUVIY010000406.1 GCA_030592625.1 Spirochaeta sp.
CTGCGGATTCGGCATTTTCTGCAAGTTTAGAAATGGTGGAGAGTGCGGTTTTCATGTCAATGATGGAAACGTTATGGAAGAGGGCGTTGAAACCTTCCGAATCCCCGGGAGTCCGATTCTTCCAGTACTCCTCATTGGCCGGCGTCTTATGCAGTCTGAGAATCCGGCGATCCCTTTCATCCTGTCGGAGTTCCAGCATTCCTTTGTTCTCAAGCTGAAGGGCCAGTTTTTTGACATTCTGGTAACTCATTTTTAACACTTTGGCCGTATCCCCCAGAGTAGGCGGCGACTCGAAAGCTCGATCGATAACGGCCATCAGGAAGAATTGTTTAACGCTGATGCCGTCGGGCCGGAATGCCCTGTCGAAAACCCTCTCCCAAAGGCGGGAGAGGGTGAAAACGGCCTGAATGAGATCCTGGGGGACCGGGTTCGGCTCATTTGATTTCGGGTGCATGTATACTCCTGACAATCAGGCCGTAGCCCCAAAATACGATGCAGGCGATTCCGAGAAAGACGAGCTGCTGGGAGAATATGTAATCTGCATCGCCTTTTGCAGCCATTGTCAGCCCCATGGCGTTCACCGATATTATCATGGTGATGAAGAATCCATAGAGGAGCATCTGGATACCCGGAGATGAGTCCGGCCGGGTCCAGAGCAAATAGAGGCTGAACAGGGCCAGGGGAATTGAGAGTCCCAGGTCAAGGAAACGGATGACCCAGAAAATGGTAGGTGCTTCGTCATAACCACGAGCCGTTCCGGTTCTCAATACATCTGATATTTCTGAAATCCACATCCCGGAAAAGAGAAGAATGAACAGGGCGAATACCACTGAATATGGAATCTTCACTTTCGGCGGCATGGACGTCATCGACATGCGCCCGAATTCCGTTAGCGTAACTACAGATAGTACAAGCCCTGAGATAAAGAAGAATAGAAAGAGGGCGAAGGCCTGCTCGCTGTTCCCTACGTACCGGACATCACTCCATTCCATACCGATTCCGACAGTTAGGCCGAAATATAGAAGAAAAACTGCGGCCATGGCGGTAACGTAGGGGCCAATTCGTTTTCCAGTCCAGTACAGAATTCCTCCGACGGCGAAGAGCGGCCCGAAGATGAACAGGTTCACTGCGTCCTGACCCATCATCTGGGAAATTCCCGATGGAGAGGTGGCATAGCGGATTCGTTGGGTGAACAGAGGACCGAGGAGTGACAGGGCGATCAAGGCGATTCCGTTCAGTGTCAGCAGGGCGCCGGCGGACTTTCTTTCATAACTTTTCAGTTCCATAAGCTTGCATCCTTATTTAAAGCATAACTGGTTATATATTAATGCAACCAGTTATGTAAAGAGGGATCGGCCCATAATTTCACAGTGTTTAAAGCTGCGTTTGATATTTCGCTTTTATGTTCCTGTAATCACCGCGGAAAAAGACACATTCGGCGATGCATACGGAACAGCCCATGGTTTTTGAAAAGGGCATGGCGCATTTGATGTAATCGATGTGTCTCGGACCGCCGTCTTTCATCACCGGTTTCTTTTCATAAATGGCACCGGCAGGGCATTTCCTGACGCATTTATTGCAGCTCTCACAAAAATCGGCGATCAAGACATGTTCATCAGAGTCGCTTATGGGAAGGTTCTCAATACTTGTATAAACCACCGCGATCCTCTGACAGGGACCGAGATCCGGGGAAATCAGAACCCCCAGCTTTCCGATATAACCCAGACCCGCCTTCTGGGCCAGGGGCGGGTAGATCGCCTCACCACCTAAAGGTGTGCCGGCCTGGGCCGCATATCCCCGGTCTCTCAGAAACCCGGCAACCCTGTTCACAACAAATCCAAGCTGGTCGTAGGTGCGCCAGATTTCCCTGCCGGCCTTTATGGATGGTGTTTTTGCGATTTCATCCTTGTCCATGGCCATGGTGATGATGATGGCATTATCGGTGAGCGTTTTATAATTGGAGAAGACGTATCTCCGGGGGACTTTGGTATAGCCGATGTCATTGCAGCCCAATTCCCGGGCAAAGGCCTCCAGTTCCCGGAAGAATCCATCATCCGCGGAAGTCCCGGTTTCGGAAGCCGGAGGATTTTTCCTCAAATCCCGGTAACCGGCCATGCGGTTCCTGATAGCCCTGACCATCTGGGGGAACACCCTGATGATGTCCCGATATAGATGCTTTTGACTGCCATGAGTAAAAATCACTTCCGGCACAATTCTCCCGACTCTGGAATCACCATCGGGTTCATGCAGCGGTGTTCCGTCGGGAACGAAGTCCTCGGTTTTTCGGTCAATCAGCTTCAGAATCAGCGGGTTCAAGAGACTAACTCATAGCCTTGACAATGCGCCCGATGGCTTCC
>JAUVIY010000116.1 GCA_030592625.1 Spirochaeta sp.
TTCAATTCAAATCGCTATGAGAGATTCAAGCAATCTTATCCACAGATTCCATTAAAACTGGTGGTTCCAGATGATGCGGAAGAACTGGACATACTTGATTTTTGCACATAACATCAGCTGATCCAAAGCCGCCGACTAGTAACCTGCATTCAGTGCCAATTCCTACATTCTCGTAGGCAACCACTCCCGTTTCCTACAAATTTGTAGCTTTTCTCATCCGGAGGTCATCCAAACCTGACTCAAACTCCACCGGCTGACTGGCACGGTTTTTGCGAAATAAATGGATATGAGTGAGATAGATTACACCTCCGTAACCGTTGACGATATCTACGGAAGCAACAGTTTCAACGACAAATCCATGAGAGAATGGCTCCCGAAGAGCATTTACAAAGAAGTGAAGGCTGTCCAGGTCGGTGAGAAAGACCTCACCCTGGAAGTTGCCGAAGTCGTAGCCAGCGCGATGAAAGACTGGGCCACCCAGAAGGGTGCCACCCACTATACACACTGGTTCCAGCCCCTCACCGGATCCACCGCCGAGAAGCACGATTCCTTCATTTCGCCCCAGGGCGACGGCACCGTCATCATGGAATTCAGCGGCAAGGAGCTCATCCAGGGGGAACCTGATGCGTCTTCCTTCCCCTCCGGCGGCCTTCGGGCCACCTTCGAGGCCCGGGGCTATACCGCCTGGGACACAACCAGTCCCGCCTTCATCAAGGAACAGGGCGGCGACCTGACTCTCTGCATCCCCACAGCATTCGTGTCCTACACCGGCGAGGCCCTGGACAAGAAGGTTCCTCTGCTCCGCTCCGCCGAAGCCTTAAGCAGGCAGGCCATGCGGGTCCTCAAGGTCCTGGGCAATACAACAACTGAACGCATCGTTACCACTGCCGGGCCCGAACAGGAATACTTCCTCATCAACAAGGACTATTACGACGAACGACCCGACCTTCAGCTCACCGGCCGCACCGTGTTCGGCTGCCTCCCGGCCAAGGGTCAGGAGATGGACGACCATTACTTCGGTGCCATCAAGGAACCTGTGGCCGCCTTCATGAAGGAACTCAACTTCGAACTCTGGAAACTCGGCATCTCCGCTAAAACCCAGCATAACGAAGTGGCTCCCCACCAGTTCGAACTCGCACCTATATATGCACCGGTTTCGGTAGCCGTGGATTCAAATCAATTGGTAATGGAGACTATGAAGAAAGTCGCCACCCGTCACGGTCTGGAGGCCCTGCTCCACGAGAAACCCTTCGCCGGAGTAAACGGATCGGGAAAGCACAACAACTGGTCAATAGCAACCGATGACGGCCAGAACCTTCTGGAACCCGGGGATGATCCCCGGAGCAATGCCCGGTTCCTGCTCTTCCTCTCGGCTACCATCAAAGCAGTCGATGTCTATGCGCCCATACTCCGGGCTTCAGCCTCCAACTCCGGCAACGACCATCGCCTGGGCGCCAACGAGGCTCCACCGGCTATCGTCTCCATCTTCCTGGGAGATCAGCTCACCGAAATCATGGAAGCCATCGCCGCCGGTAAACCCGTCCCGAGCCGAGCAGGAGATAATATGGAAATAGGTGTCTCCACCCTGCCCAAGCTCCCGATGGACATGACCGACCGAAACCGGACCAGTCCCTTCGCCTTCACCGGCAACAAGTTCGAATTCCGGATGGTGGCATCCAGCCAGTCCATCGCCGGTCCCAACGTTGTGCTCAACACCACCGTGGCCGAGGTTCTCGACGGCTTCGCCGAGCGCCTGGAGAAGGCTTCCGACGTGAATGCCGAGATACGGAAAATAACCCGGGAAACTTACCGGACCCACGGCAAGGTTGTTTTCAACGGCAACGGTTATACCGACGAATGGGTCGCTGAAGCCAATAGGCGGGGTCTGCCCAACATCCCCGCCACCGTCTACGCCCTACCCGAATACGTGAAAGACGAATGTGTTTCCATTTTCGAGAAGCACAAGGTTCTCAGTAAGACCGAACTCGAGAGCCGGGTGAGTATCTACATGGAACAGTATGCCATGCAGATTAACGTCGAGGCCGGCGTTATGATCGATATGGCCGACAAACTCATCTTCCCCGCAGGCAGCGAGTATGCCGCATCCCTGGCCGAGAGCATCAACAGCCTCAAAGCCGCCGGGGTGAAGACTTCCCCTGTCGCCCAGCTCGAAGTTCTGGAAGAAATTGTCATTGCCCTGAACTGCCTCAAAGCCGAGAGCAATAAGCTCAAAGAACTGTTGGAAACCGTGAATGCCATCGAAGAGGAACAGGCCCGCGCCGTGGCCTTCAAGGAGAAGATAGTCTCCCGGATGGCCGTCCTGCGCACCTGCGGTGACAACCTTGAACCCTTACTCAGCCGGGAGTACTGGCCCATGCCCACCTACGAGGACATGCTGTTCCGGATGTAGTGGTTTGTCGGCTGCTTGAGTTGTTAATAAACGCTTATTAGGCCGTCCTTCGGGGCGGTTTTATGTGACCTCTGGCGTGGGCTGGATTGATTCTACTCTGGAAACGGGTTGATTTCGTTCAGATTCATGGCGAGTTCGCCATCACCAAGCAGCCTGCAGGCCTTGGTATCGAAGGTAAGCCAGATCCCGTCCAATTCCTCGGCCAGGGCGACATAGCAGGCATCGTAACCGGTCAGTCCCATAGCTATAAACCGGGCGGCCCTGCCGAAAATGTGGTCGGTCATCGGGTAACGCAGGATTCCTGATCGGAGTATCCAATTGACTTCATTCGTATAGATGGAATGAGCATCCGGGACAACCCGATACAAGGCGTTCAGGACTTCATAAGCAAAGAGTTCAGGGATGGCGAATCGTTCCGGACTATCGATGAATGCCGACAGTACTGCGTCGGCATGGGGATGAGTGAACTCTGTTGCATACCATCGTACTGCCGTTGACGCATCGATGACGTATCTCAATCCGGATACCCTCTCATCCGCCGTATGATGGCTTCGGGAGATTCGTCGGTAATAACCGACTGGCGTCGGGATACGATGCGCTGAAAAACCCTTCGCTTCTCTTCCTCGGCCCGCTTATCGACGAACCTGGTCTCGAAATCCTCGATGCTGATCAGCACCGCACGCAGCTCCCGGCCCTTGCTTACAAGTATGGGTTCACCGGTCTCTTCCAGGGTCTTGAGAACCTCTCCGAATTTATTCCGGATGGTGAGGGCATTCACGGTAGTCATGTGTTTAGTGTCAGACACTAAACTCTACACGTCAAGTGTATATGAATATCTACACAAGGTTCGGGTCATTCTGCTGCTGCTCTGCAGATGTCTCATGCGGTATTAATAATCCTTTACAGGTGAATTCATCCAATTCAAAAAAATTTTGAGTCATTAAGTGTCATGAGTTAGAATGACCTTGGTATGAACGATATCAAGAATTTTGCCGAGAGAACCACCTCATACGAACTGTTCACACATGTCTATTGGCGAATCGTTACCAGACGCCTCGTATCCTTCAGCGATTTGCTGGACTACATGGCCGGGGTACCCGAGAGCCCGAAAAAGGAATTCGCCCTCAAGGGCGCTTTTCGGCTGATAAGGGAAATCCACTGGGGGTTTTTTCGAGACCTGGATCCGAAAGCCTACCCGGTGCTCTGGGGTCAACTGACCCGCCCTCATCCCACCTACCCTTTCGCCGGTGAACTGAAACGCATCATGACCATCACCGACATCTATTGCGCCTTCGTGGACATCCACGACTATACGGTATTCTGCCAGAAAGCCGGACGAAACTCCTCAATGCTCCGTCTACTGGACATCTGCATCGAGAACGATGTGAGACAGATCTGCCGGAACAACCATGTGGTCAGCAACCGGGCCCGGGGGGACGAGATCATCATGATCAGTACTTCCGCCTACGACATCACAAACGCAGTGGTGATGATCGCCGACTATCTCGGCGACAGGAAACTCACCAGGGACACGGAGATCGTAAAAAGGCGTAGAGGCGAAGCCACAAAGCTGCCGGAGATGACCATCTCCGCCGGCATCGCGGGTGGCAAGAAGTACACATCCCTTGTTATCACCTCCGCCGGGGACCTGTCCGGGACCGTTGTGAATACTGCAGCAAGGCTTCAATCCCGGGCTAATGTCATTTCTTCCGATACCAGCCGCATCCTGATGACTCAGAACGTTAAGATTAAATACGAGAAGGAGGCCAAACAGCGTTTCGCTCCGATGTTCAACGAAAGCGAATTGGCCTTCCTGGACCTGGGGCCGGTAAGCTTCAAGGGTGTTGAGCTCAGGCTTACCGAAGTCATCATCGGCCCCGGTGAAATGTACCGCCTGGGCTACCAGGATCACCTGAACACACTCCTCGACGCATTGAAGAACGAGCACTGGTCGGATAAAGTATTTTCGTCCATGGCAGACCTGATACTCCAGGCTTTTAAAGTGATGCCGGAATTCGAAACATATCTACCGGTAGACGACGAAGGTCTCCTCACCCTGAGTAATGCCACAATGCTCAACCTCACCTATTCAGCCCGGGACCGATTCAACATCGACAGTGATTATGCCTCGGCGATTTCCAAACTGGCCCGGATCGCCGATTGTATGGGTCGGATTCCCGGCATGGATCACTTCCTCCTGCTTTACACCCAGGGGGTAGTTTCACAATACGCCCTACTCCTGGAGACTTTCGACAGACACATCGAGAATTTTACCGAAAAGAATCGGAGCAGTTTGTTCAGTCGAAATGAACATCGTAAGTTCAAAGACGCCAGGGTTGCTTCATCGATGTACGATATGATGAAAAGTACTCTCGTCGATCGAATTGACGCCGAAAAAAAGAAGTTGTTATGGCGGCGCCTGGTGAAGGGCATCAAACCCTCTATGGATAGGATCCTTTACCTCGGAAAGTGACAATCGGATTCGAAATCCATGATACCGGCGAGCAAGGGACTCGATGTTATTCAACCCTTATCACTGGATCTACGCTTCAGCACCACAATCAGGACTGCGACTATAAGCAGGACAACGATGAGAATCCACCAGGGAAACGGTGGCGGGATTACAGTGGTGGTCTTGAATCCCCTGTACGTGACAGGTGCCTGTGAGAAGTTGTAGAAACCGAACTTGCCGGCTTCGTACGTCCTGTCACGAAAGGTCTTATCGAAAACAGTCGTCTCATCGTCACGAATCGATACCGAGAAGGCACCGGGCTTGAAATTCAGTTCGAAATGATACTCTTTGTCGAATTCCCACCCGGCTGTCGGTTCGTGATGAATCAACGTCACTCTTCCGTCAACTCCTTCAGTTGCCCAGAGATCGTGTCCGTCAAACGGCACACCTGCCGGCAGAACGCCACTACCCGGACCATCATACGGCATATTGACCACTTTCAAGCAGATGCCCTGCTTCGCCAGTCCGACATCGCCGTCGTCCTGTGTCTCTTTCTTCCAGTCCAGAAGATAGAAGTGGCCGGGGTCTTGATAGCCGAACACAAAACCGACGAAGTCATCGTCCGCATTACCTGTCATTTCCCAGGTCCCGGTCACAGTCAAACCAGCAACATCAACATCACTGACAAGAATAGATGGGTCGCCATTAACCTTTTGCACAGCCCACTGGTTGTCGTGTTCAAGAACCCATTTGGCATCGGGCTGCCCGTTGGCGGGATGATTATAAACGACTTGGGTCCAACTGCTCAGATCCATCCAGGTTTCAAGTACAGTTTCTTGTCCACAGCCTGATATAAAGAGTAAAACTCCCATCACAAACAACACGCATGCTAAAATCTGAATTCTTGTTTTCATGATTTAAATGGTAGTGAGAGTTATCCGGCAGCACAAGGTCCGGCAGCTTTGGCAGCACCCTAAGTTCAATTGATTAACAGTTGTAGTATATATAGGATAAATGCAATAATCATTTTTTCTCAGGAGGAATATGTGCAAATAAATATTACAGTAATTGTCATAAACGCGATCGCAATTCTGGGAATCGGTTTTTCATATTATAAGGACAGGGAAAAAACAAAAAAGGCATTAAAAATTGCTTTCAAAGGTTCATTGAATATGGCACCTGCGATTGGAATCATTCTTGTTCTGGTAGGGCTGCTTATGGGATTTTTCAGACCTGAATTCATATCGAGACTTTTAGGAAATCAAACCGGTATCGTCGGAATTGCTCTGGCGTCCGTTGCCGGGGCTATTCTTATGATTCCATCTCTAATCGCTTTTCCACTTACAGCTTCCCTTGTTGAATCAGGAGCTTCGATTTCTGTAGCAGCAGCATTTATAACAACCCTGACGATGATCGGCTTCGCAACCCTTCCTATTGAAATAAAGGAACTGGGTAAAAAACTGACTTTCCTCAGAAATGGTATCAGCTTTGTCATCGCTGTCGGGATTGCCCTTATTATGGGGGCTCTCCTATGAAGAATAAGGAATCAGAAAAGGGTCAACAGCAGAAAAAGAAGAAGAAAGGCGGAATTCTCCTGTTTGCAGGAATTCTCTCAGCAGCAGTCATTCTTATTATTCTCTACCCTGAAAACAGGGCTGCCAGTATACAAGCCTCCTACGATCTTTTTAAGGAGCTGATTGTAATACTTCCTGCAGTTATGGTTCTTATGGGGCTCTTTTCCGTATGGGTAAGCAAAGAAACAGTCGTTAAATATCTGGGGCATGCTTCCGGAATTTCAGGACTGGGACTTGCTCTTTTTATGGGAATGATTCCCACAGGTCCTCTCTATATTGCTTTTCCACTGGCTTCCATTCTCTTAAAAAAGGGAGCAAGGGTTGCTAATATTATCATTTTCCTCTCTGCCTGGGCATGTATAAAACTTCCACAGGAATTGATGGAATTACGTTTTATGGGATTTGAATTCATGATTGTCAGACTCACATTCACCATTGTTATGGTAATTGTAATGGGGCTGATAATTGAAAAGATCGATGGATTATCAAAATCTTCTGCAGCCCCGAGCATTGAGGACTGACAACCGGCACTAACGAACTTATCAGTAAGATTCGCAGGGACTGATAGTAAAATTCAACAGCCCCGCAACATCTCCACCATAGAGCGGACGGCATCCCCTGCTCCCGATACACCGGCCCCACCGATAGCCTTCACCAGGGCCGAACCGACAATGGCGGCGTCGGCCATTTTCACTACGGCCTTTACCTGCTCCGGTTGCTGAATACCGAAACCGGCCATGATTCGTGGTGCTTCGGCGGCGCCTTTCATCGCCATTCCCCGTTCCCGCAGTTTCGACAGAAATTCCTCCTGCTCCATCCCAAGCTCGGTATATGTCCCGGTGATGCCGCTGCGCAGGGCCACATAAACCCATTCCAGTGGTTCAGCCAGCACCTCGTCCAACCTCTCGCCGGAAATCCAGGGCACCACCACGGGAACAGCAGGACAGTCGGCGGCGGAAGCGGCGGTATACAGCCCCTCATCGGCTCCGGGAACCAGATCGGGAATGATGAGTCCGGTAGCCCCGGATTCTTGTGCCCGGCGAACGAAATTCTCCACGCCGGGTGTGAAAACCAGGCTGGCGTAACTCATTACGAACACCGGGATGTCCGACTCTACACGAATGGCTTCCAGCAGCTTCCAGGCGTCGGCCACCTTGAACCCGGCGTCCAGAGCCTGGCTGCAGGCGCCCTCAATCACCGGACCGTCGGCATTGGGATCCGAAAA
>JAUVIY010000322.1 GCA_030592625.1 Spirochaeta sp.
GTCCAGAATCGGTGCAGACCGCATACCCCGGGAACCCTTCGAGGGTATCTTTCCCTCACCATTCGATTATGCCTCACGAGTACTTCTCGGTATTCCTTTGGATGCACCTTCTCCGGAGGATTCCGAGACCTGGGAGGCGTTTCTCGTTACCGCAGTCTCCGGTGCTCTGGATCTCTCAGGAGGCCATGCACTGGTTTTATTCACCTCTTATGAAACCCTCAGGCGGACCTTGAGGGGTGTCAGGGAAAAGCTCGGGACTGACAGCCCTCTGCTCCTGGCCCAGGGAGATGACGACAGGGGACGCTTGCTGAAGAGGTTCCGGGAGAATGCTTCCAGTGTCCTCTTCGCCACCGATTCCTTCTGGGAAGGGGTGGACATTCCAGGAGAAGCTTTGAACCTGGTTATTATCACGAGACTTCCTTTCCGCCCGCCGACAAATCCTGTGGCACAGGCCCGGCGGGAAGCCCTGGCCGCATCCGGCGGGAATCCCTTCATGCAGCTTACCCTGCCCGAGGCGGTCACTCGATTTCGTCAGGGCTTCGGGCGGCTCATGCGCCGGAGTGATGATCACGGAGCGGTTCTGGTTTTCGACTCCCGAGTCAGCCGCAAGCGGTATGGTCCCCTGTTTCTCGACTCACTTCCAGGGACAACCAGGAGCATAAAGGGTCTGGATGGAGTCCTCAGGGATCTTGAGAATTTTCTTTTTACATGAAACTCTGCATGAGAACCCGTAGTACTGAATACGGCCTTAAGGCTATATTTGTCCAGGGCTCTGCCCTGGTTCTACTGATACCCTTCATTTGTTATTCATTCCGTTCCGTCATGGGAGAAAAAAATGGATCTTTCCACTCGTTTTATGAATCTTTCTTTGCCAAACCCCGTTATTGTTTCTTCTTCCGGACTGACCGCCAATATCGCCGGTGTCCGGGAAGCCGTTGAAGCCGGAGCCGGGGCTGTTGTTTTAAAATCACTGTTCGAAGAAGACATTGCAGCCGGTGTGGAACGATCAAGACAAAATGCGGTAGTTTCTCATCCTGAGGCCGAAGCTTATATGGAACAGCTCGGAATGCTCCTGGAGCCTGATGAATATCTCACCTTTGTAGAAGAGTGCGCCCAGTCTGTTGATGTTCCCGTTATTGCGAGCTTGAACTGCCATTCCGAGAAATGGTGGACCGACTATGCCGAACGGATCGAAAAAGTTGGAGCCGATGCCATCGAGTTGAACCTCTCACCCCTGGCACTGGAGCAGAAAACCAGTGCGATGGATATTGAAAATACCCTGGTGAACATGGTGAAACTGGCCCGGGAAACCGTCAAACTGCCCTTTGCCGTCAAGATCGGTCAGAATTTTTCAGCTCTGCCTCATCTGGTTAACAGAATCCAAAAGGCCGGAGCCGACAGTATCACCCTGTTCAACCGATATTACATGGTTGATATCGATATCGAGAACATGCAATTCAAATCCGGGAACTCCCTGTCCGCTCCGGAGGAGTTCGGTCCTGTCCTTCGGTGGATCGGCATCATTTCAGACCTCACAGATCTTGACCTCTCCGCATCAACCGGTGTTTACGATGCGTCCGGTCTCATTAAAGTGCTGTTGGCCGGGGGTAATGCCGCCCAGTTCTGCAGTGTTCTTTATCGGAACGGCATGGAAGTCATCACCCAGGTGCTTGAAGATCTGTCTTCCTGGATGGAAAAGCATGAGTTCTCTGAATTATCTGATTTTCGCGGCCGGTTAAGCCTTGAAGACGATAAACGCAACGCATTTTTTCAGCGCTTGCAGTACGTGAAGGCCTTAAAAGGATAAAAAGGGCCCTATCCCCGGGGGGAGGGCCCTTTAACGGATATCCGTTGTCGGCGTTTTAACTGACGATGGCGAGAATATCCGAGCACTTGACGATAAGGTGATCCTGGTCATTGATGGTGACAGCGGTGCCGGCATACTTGTCGTACATCACTTTGTCTTTAACCTTGACGGTAATCATCTCATCATCATCGCCGATTGCGATGACAGTGCCGGTCTGAGTTTTTTCCTGGGCGGTGTCGGGGATGTAAAGGCCGGAAGCTGTTTGTGTTTCAGCTTCCTCAACCTTGATCAGGACTCGGTCCTGCAGAGGTTTGATGGTCATCTTGAACCCTCTCGAAATCAATGTATTGTAGCGATCGGTATCCGGTATGAATCGGTTACTTGCTCACCCGAAAATAATATACGGAAAGGGGAGAGCGGGGGTCAAGTGAAAACATGTTTTCGTCGACATTTGCCTTCTATAAAAGCAATGGGTATCTTGTCGAGTATGAGACGGACCGCTGAAGTAAGTATTGATTTCGCCGACGAAACACGACGGTTTTTCTCCATTCAGTTGTCCAGGTATCTCGGATCCCGTTGTTTTTCGGGTTTACCGGAGCATGATGCCGTATTTGGCATGATTAAGGATGCGTGGGTGGAATTACGTTCGTCCGGTGCCTTGAATGGGCTGAGCCGTGCAGGCCGGGACGCGACTTATGTCACCACCATCATCGTTTTTCCGTCTTTCGTCGCCGATGCCGGTTTACGGTGCATTCCTGTTGATTTCGTCAACGGTCGTCGCCTGGACCCGGGCGAACAGATCATCACCGGTCCCTCTCGTCCCACTATGGACATGTGAAATTGCCGATTGGGTCATATCGCCACGAAATCTTATATAAATCAGCGAATTGGGTCATTTTGACCTGAAGCACTCGTAATTCTTGATATTGTTTCCATTCAAATAACTTGTCCCTCTAACAATTTGCTCCTGAAATAACATCTAAATCTAGATATAATAAAGATATATGACCTCTTGCGACAGGCTTGGCATGGCTATTGCGTAAACGCTGGCAGGAGGCATTTAATGAAGTACGATGATGAATCCACCCTTTCGCTCTATTTGAAAGAGATCAATAAAATTCCCTTGCTGACCCGTGAGCAGGAAGATGAAATATCCCGAAAAGCCGTTGCCGGAGATAAAATGGCTCAAGCAAAGCTTGTTGAAGCCAATCTCCGTTTTGTTGTGAACGTGGCCAAGAAATACCAGAATCAGGGCCTGCCCCTGGACGATATCATCAGTGAAGGGAATATCGGATTGATGAACGCCATCGAACGATTCGATCCGGACAAAGGATATCATTTCATATCTTATGCCGTCTGGTGGATCCGTCAGGCCATTCTGAAAGCCATTTACGAGAAATCCCGGATGATCCGGCTGCCCCTGAACAGGGCCAATGAGCTGGTTCAGATTGAAAAAACCCGGAAAGCCATGCTTACCGAGATGGGAGAGGATCCCACCGACGAAGAAATCTCAAAGATTACGGGAATCAAGGTGCAGGATGTTACCGACCTCCAGGCCATCAGCCGGGATCTGATATCATTGGAAACCCCGGTCTTTGACGAGAGAGATTCTTCAACTCTGGGAGATTTCGTCGAGGACGGCGCCTACAAGGGACCTGATGAGCAGGCTTTAATGAGTTCCCTTTCCGAAGACATCGAATCGATTCTCGGTACCCTCACCGAGAAGGAAGCAGACATACTTCGCCACCGGTTTGGTCTGGGCA
>JAUVIY010000352.1 GCA_030592625.1 Spirochaeta sp.
CCCGCTTACCTGACGGATATCGCCTACAGGATAAGCCTCGATTTCGATACTGTTGAAAGCATTGACCGAATTCATTCACTCACCGGAGAAGTTCTGGAAAACCTTGAAACAACCACAATTTACGCCGCCAAGCATTTTGTCATGCCTGAGGATCGCATCCGCATGGCCTGCGAAACAATCCGGGAAGAATTGGATGGACAGCTTGAAGACCTGAAAGCTTCCGGAAAAGTAGTGGAGGCTCAGAGACTCAAAACCCGTACCGAGTACGACCTGGAGATGATGGCTGAAATGGGATACTGCCCCGGGATCGAGAACTACAGCAGGCATCTCACCGGCAGGAAGCCCGGGGAACGGCCTGAAGTGCTTCTGGACTATTATCCGGAAGAATTTATCACATTCGTCGACGAATCCCACGTCACACTATCTCAGATTCGGGCCATGTACGAAGGAGACAGATCGAGGAAACTCAACCTGGTGAATTACGGCTTTCGACTACCCTCGGCACTGGACAATCGGCCTCTGGTTTATGATGAATTCGAAAAACGACTGGACCGAATCATATATGTTTCTGCGACTCCCGGGAAAGAGGAAAAACGCAAGACGAAGGCGGTTGTGGAACAGCTCATTCGGCCCACCGGTCTCCTGGATCCGCCGATAGAGGTGCGTCCCACCGAAGGTCAGATAGAAAATCTGTATACCGAAATCGGCAAACGCGTGGCAGTGGATGAGCGTATCCTTGTTACAACCCTCACCAAGAAGATGGCCGAAGATCTCACTGATTCTTTCACAGGACTCGGAGTCAGGGCCCGATACCTTCACAGCGAAGTGGAAACCATTGAGAGGGTGGAGATTTTACGTGATTTAAGAAAAGGCGTGTTTGATGTCCTGATAGGTATTAATCTTCTCCGCGAAGGACTGGACCTTCCCGAAGTTTCGCTTACCGCCATCATGGATGCCGATAAAATCGGATTCCTGAGGAGCGAGACCAGTCTGATCCAGATTATCGGTCGCACCTCCCGGAACATCAACGGACAGGTCATCATGTACGCTGACGGTATGAGTACCGCCATGACCTCAGCCATCGCCGAAACAGACAGGCGGCGCACCATTCAGCTCACTTATAATGAACAACATGGAATAACTCCTGAATCGATACGTAAGGAAATCAGGGACATCCTGGTGCGTAGAGTCGACAAGAAACGGGTCGCTGAGAGAATGAGTATTGATGTGATGAAGAAGTCGACCAATCTGCTGGATCCGAAGCAGAAGAAACGTCTCATAAAAGCACTGGAGAACGAGATGCTGGAACGGGCCAAGAATATGGAATACGAGGAAGCGGCAGTGCTCAGAGACGAGATAAACCATCTCAGGGAAGGCGATGCATGAGAAAGTTTTCATTACTCTTCCTGGGCTTCTTGTTTTTTCTGTTGACCTCCTGCCGGCCCGAGGAAGAGCCTGTGTCCCTTGAGCTGCCCGCTACTCCGGTGCTCACATCCGAAGCTCACTGGGGGGTGGCTAACAAACCCTACCTGAAAGTCCTGGAAACCACGGAACCGGCATCGGAGGTCAGCGGCCTGCTGAGGCGGGGAGATATCGTCCTGATCGTATCGAAAGTGGGTGCTGAAGATGGACGATCATACTGGCTGGAAATCAGATCCTCGGATTCGGGCATCACCGGTTGGATTCCTGATGACAGCATGGATGTCTATGATTCACCGGCTCAAGCGCGTACTGCTCGCGCCGGAATGGAGATGGATGATTAATGTGGTGTCCCGAATATTTGGCGACTCGATACAAATAGGTAACTCCGCTCAAGGTCTTCAATTGTAAGTTAATAACAGATTTACGTGACACCACATTAGCGAGTCTCCAAGTGTTCAGTTACCGTTCCGGGTAGGATCCTTGCAGATCCGGGACGGATATCAAGAGACAACAAGTCCCCAATCGCCGGAGGTACCGTATCGTGTATATTGCAGTCGATCATATCTGTACCGTCACCGACTTCCAGACGAATCTTCCAGTGCCCACCGGCATACTCTGTTTTTGTTACCTGTCCTGAGAGGGTTCCATTTTGAGTTACAATGAGGTCTTCGGGACGGATTACGAGAGTAGAAGGTAAAACCGGCCGCGTATCTTCAATCTCCATCCGTACTGTGCCTGCTGCGGTTTCCACCATCAGCTCGCCTGCGATTACCGATAATATTCGATGAACAGACAATCGGGTTGTGCGTCCCAGAAACAGTGCGGTGAACAGGTCGGCGGGGTTTTTCCATAATTTCCCGCTCTTCCCCATTTGTATAATGCGTCCTTGTCTCATCACGGCAAGCTCGTCCGCTAAAGCAAGGGCTTCATCCTGGTCATGAGTCACCAGGATGGCTGTAATGCCCGTCTGCTCCTGGATCTGCCTCACATCATTTCTCAGGGTTCTTCTGAGAGCGGCATCGAGTGAACTGAAGGGTTCGTCCAGGAGCAGAATATCCGGTTTAATGGCCAAGGAGCGGGCCAATGCGACCCGCTGACGTTCTCCCCCGGAGAGAGAAGATGGCATCCTGGACGCATATTTCGTCATATGGGTCATTTCAAGATACCCATCGGCTATAATACCGGCTCGAACCTTGTTTGCACCCCGTACTTTCGGGCCATAGGAAACATTATCTTTGACATTCAAATGGGGAAAGAGTGCATGATCCTGAAAGACCACACCCACCTTCCTTTTATCCGGCGGCCACAGGGTGACATCCCGCTCTCCCTCAAGAATAGATCCGCCGGAGGGCCGGAGAAATCCTGCGGCCAAATCCAGCAGCGTTGTCTTCCCGCAGCCACTGGGTCCAAGGATCACCGTCAGTTCACCCTCACGGAACCGTACATCGACATCCAGTAGAAAATCACCACGTGTAAAACGAACACTGTCGAAAATCAATGGTGAAGTTTTCAAAATGAGATTTCTCCATATCGGTCCAGAGTGAGAAAACTGATGATGCTGATGCCGATGAGAACTGTTCCCAGGGCGCAGGCACCGAAAATATCGTAGGCCCCGATCATTCTGTATATCGCAAGCGGCATCGTCGTGAAATCGCCGGGAGCGAGGATTATTGTGGCGTTCAATTCACCTGACGATAATGCCATTGAAAAAACGGCGGCTGTAATCAATGC
>JAUVIY010000059.1 GCA_030592625.1 Spirochaeta sp.
GAGCCAACTATCAGACCGACAAGCTGGAGGCCATCATCATCCGCTTTGCCAAGGAGGAGCTCAGTCACCTGACCGACGCTCCCCTGGAGACACCGGAGGGCTGGTTTACGGCTCAGAAGATCAGTGATGAGGAAAGGGATGAAACCCTGATGAACCTCTTTGTTCAGGCCTGCGGCCAGCTCCTGGATTACTCTACCTACAGTCTGGAGGACGGTACAGCCGCAGCGGTTATGCCTATACGCCCCGCCGGAGACGGCGGAAAGGAGCCCTCCGAACTGGCTGGAGAATACCTGACGGAACGGCTGCTGTTGAGCCTCAGGCAGGATGAAAATCTGCGGAAGCGGCTCAGGCTGACCGAAAGGGAAGATCTGCAGTCGATACTCGACGAGCTGGAGCTGCAGCTGACCGGTCTGACAGACGACACCTCCGCCGCCCGGGTGGGAGAAATCCTGGGAGCCGAGGTACTCATCTCCGGAACCCTTTATAAGACCGGTGATACACTGGAACTTTTCCTCAAAATGATTAGAGTTGAGACGGCGGAAATCATGAGTATCACCAAGGCGGTGCTGGATCCGCAGCTGCTTCCCTGAGATAAGTTTCTGGTGACTGGAGCCGGATTCAGCAGCGTCGGCACACCATTAATTGACGACGAAATCGCTGTTTACTATTTTTTTCGGAGGGTCGAGCCTATGCGTATCCTGATGATTTTACTGTTCCCCGTTTTACTGCTCGGGTGTATCTCCCTTGGGCCGAAAGGCCAATTCAACAACGGAATGATCGTGTATAGCGATGAAATCGCCTTCTGGGACGATGATGTCTCGGAGGATGGGGAATACATGCTCATTTATTACGATACAATCCCATCCGATCGGATTCCCGGTTCCATAAAACTGGCTGCAAACTGGAAAGACAAAAACACTGGTTGGGTTTATAAAAGAGATACCACCGTACTGTACTATCCGAATGGCGATCTGGATCAATTCACCCTGGCCCGGGAATGGACAGATCCTGAAAATGATATGGTAATTACCGCCGATTCCCGTGTCTACTTTTTCAAGGGCAATAAATATAAATCCGTTGAGCTGGCTGAAGATTTGCCGACTCTGGGTTTAGAACAAGCTGTTTTCAAAGCAGGTTCTCGTTTGAAGTGGCATGAGAATGGGAAAAACCGGCAGTATACCTTACGGGGTGATTACCGGAATCCGCAAACGGGGATGGTCTTTAAAGCCGGGGAAGCTGTCGAGTGGCACGAGAATGAAAGCTTGAAAAAAGTAATCCTGGCGGTTGATTGGCATCATCCGGGCAGCACCTTAGTGTGCGCGGCAGATTCACCTGCCGAATTTTTCGAAGACAGCCGTTTACAGAGCTGTCTTCTCGGGTCGGATCTGGAACTGGCGGACAACGTGGTATTGAAACAGGGGAGCGCGGCCGTATTCAATGCGGATGGTAATTTACAGCGTGGCACTTTTCTTAAGAGCTGGACTGATCTCCAGACGGGGATCACCTACGAAGCGGATAAAGAATATACATTTGACTAGGAGGCTGTCGGACTTAACCATTCCGGACCGATTTTCGCCCTTTTTTCCCACTGCTACGTTGGTAAAATGCTCATTTAGCCCAGCTAAACTCCGCTTTTACCGCCTTGCATCGGAAAAAAATCATCGAAAATCTTCTCGACAACCAAGGAGAGAGAGAGCAATGTCAAAGCTTGCTTTGATATTGCCGAACCGACGCAGGGTGCCGCAAAGCGAAAGCCCAAAGTCCGACAGCCTCCTAGAAGCTCCGGTTAATGCCCGGCTGGCTTGGATTTGTGTCCACGCACTAGATTTCGCATTATACTGCGAGCGGAATGACTTTCCATCCCCGACGCTCGCTGCGAACTAAACTCCTCATCGCATTCATAGCTATCGGGATTGTCCCACCTCTGCTTCTTGCTACTTTCTTCACGGGATTTTCAATTGAGTATGTGAGACGCGTCTATGCTGAACGTGCTGTTCTGCGGGTTGTTCCTGTGTCTGCCGATCTCGAGGCAATGTTCCTTCGGTATCGTTCTCTCACGTACAAGTTGGCACAGGAAACTATTATAGTGAACCTCCTCATGGCATCGCAGGAACCGGAGCGCGACACCCTCCATAAGGTATACCAGCTTCTATATCGATCCTTGTCCGGTGATATTGACCGGGCATCAATCCATATAGCCAGTCGTACCCGAACACCTTCTCTCTCAACTCACCGATTTCCAACCGTGTACCAACCGGCGGACGGTCGCGAGGGCATCTACCGAACCGCAAACGAAAGTCCGACCCGGACCATCTTGCATTCCGATTCCTATGTGAACGAGAAGGGTGAGATTGTCAACTTCTCTCTGGCCCAGACCATTCGAGATCAGGATAACCGCATCGTTGGTTACGTAATCATCGATCTGTTCAAGAGCTCCCTCGCTGAGACATTCTCGCAACGGAACGATCAATTTTTCACCGATGTAGTGATTACCGACAATACCAGTTTTCTTGTCGCGGATCTTTTCCGACCTGAGAATGATGGTACTTTCAGCAATCTTCCTTATCTTGCCTCGATTGACCGGTTGAAGCGAGACGCAGTTGTCATAGATGATACGGTTATCGGATGGACACCCATTCTTGATGGTGCACTGACTGTCGTCTGTTCGTCTCCGACGGAACTGTCGCTTGCCGGGATTGGTCAACTTGTTGTCATTGCAGGATGGATAGTTCTGGGAGCGGCTGTGGTGGCGGGCGTAGTTGCCATCTGGATCACGAGGGATATCTCCCGACCGATTCGGGCACTTGCCATCGCCATGGAACGGGTAGAAAGCGGGGACCTCTCGTCAGTCGTGGAAACCCGGCGGGCAGACGAGATTGGCGTCTTATTCCGTGGATTCAACCGCATGGTTACTGAGACACGCGAGTTACTCGCCAAGACGGTGGAAGAGCATGAGGCTCTGCGAATTGCTGAGATCAAGTCGCTCCAGGCACAGATCAACCCCCATTTCCTTTACAACACCCTCGGCACTATCAAGTCTATCGCAAAGCTGCGGGCGATCCCCGAAATCGTCACAATTGCAACCGAACTCGGCCGACTGCTCCGCGGCAGCATTGACTCCAACGAACGCAGTGCCACCCTCGCCGACAGCATTGCAGTCGTTCGCAGTTTCGCAGCGATCCAGGATTTGCGCCACCCCGGGATGTATCACGTATCGATTGATATTGAGGATAATGGCCTGAACTGCCGGATTCCGCGGCTCATTCTGCAGCCAATTGTGGAGAATGCATTCGTGCACGGTTTGGAACAACAGGTGGGTCCCGGTTCTCTCTCCATCACCGGAATGGTTCGGGCCGGGGAGTTGGTTCTGACCGTTGCGGATGATGGGGTCGGGTTCAATCCTACCGATTTGAATGACATCGGCACCCATGTCGGTCTTGCCAACGTGGATCGACGGCTGCGTCTACTCTATGGAGAAAAATATGCCGTGGAAATTAAGAGTGCACCAGGAGATGGCTGCACCGTAATTCTGCGGATGCCGGTACAGACCGAGGAGCCGACGGCATGATCAGCGTGGTCATAATTGAAGATGAGGAGTACATCCGTCGGGAGCTCGTACTCACGACTCCATGGGAGCGGTTTGGCTGTACGGTAATCGGAGAGGCTGCCGATGGCATTTCCGGCACCGAGCTGATTTTGAGAAGCAGACCGGATCTCGTGGTGACTGACATCAGAATGCCGGGTATGGATGGAATCCGGATGCTCGAGGAAGTATGTCGAATGAGCACTGCCGGGAGTCGGCCGGTTGCGATTATCGTGAGCGGTCATCAGGAGTTTGAGTATGCCCGTTCGGCCCTGAAGCTCGGAGTGGAGGACTATCTTCTCAAACCGATAGACGACCAGGAGCTCGAACGTGTCGTGCGTTCCGCTGTAATCAGAGTCAAATCCCGGAGCGATGAGCTCTTGGCACGTCTGGATCGTGAAGTTCAGGGACGGATTGAATCCCTGATTCCTGCTGCAGACACCAGAACACTTGAGCAAAGCCATGCAGGAGTCGCCGTTCAGTTCCTCTCTGATCACATTGGTGACCACATCGGCCTTTCGGAAGTTGCAGAACATGTTGGTATCACCGCAAGCTACCTGTCCCGTGTGTTCTCCGAACGGACCGGGTATACGGTTATGGAGTACCTCACACGGCTGCGAATACGGCGTGCAGCTGAACTGCTCCGGGATCATTCACTTCAGGTTAAAGAGGTTATGATTCAGTCCGGCTATTATGACCCCAGTTACTTCGGTCAGGTGTTTCGAAGATTCATGGGTCTTACACCATCGGAGTTCCGAGATCAATTTGGGATGAGAGATTCTCACGCAGCGTCCGGCAATCAGTGTAACGAAAGGCCTTGATTCCTAACCCGCGGGCGGCGTCAACGTTCTCTCTTCTGTCATCAAAAAACATTGAACATTCAGGTGCAATGGATTCGGCGGACAGAATATGCCGATAGAACGCCGGATCCGGCTTGGCAAGACCCATGAGGTGAGAGGCGTAGACTGCGTCAAAGATGTCGAAGTCGTCGCGTTCGGTGTGATACCGATAGTGATCGTCAATAGTGTTGGTCCCGGCAACAATCCGGTATCCGGCTGCCTTGAGATCAGACAGTACCGAGATTACACAACGATCCTGCGCTGGCCGGTACAGCGTAAGCCAGAGATTATCATGCGGGTGTCCGGGAAACACCGCATCGGCCTGTGCCCAGAACTTCTGTACTGTGATAACTCCCGTATGAAGATCCTGATAAGGCTTTGTTAATCGCGCCGCTAACGTCTGAAAATCGGTTTCAAGGACTTCCGCAATTTTCGGAATGACATCATTGTTTTGAAAAACGACTCCACCCAGATCGAATATCAGAAGTGAGATCTGGTCCATCTTATCCCTTTCGAGAGCTGTACACTGCGGCTCCACCGATGAAGTACTTGGACATGGTGAGGAACAGGATAACGACGGGGATACTCGCCAGAAGCGCCACAGCCATCATCGCACCTTCATCGGTGTACTTCTCGGCGGCAAACTTGACAATATAGAGAGGCACGGTTTTCATCTTTTCGCTCTGAGAAATCAACAGCGGCCAAAGAAGTGTGTCCCACTGGGTCCGAAAGGTGATTACGGATAAGGTTGCAATCACCGGTATGCAGTTGGGCAGCACGACAGTCCGGAATATCCAGATTTCCCCGGCCCCATCTATTCGAGCGGCATCCAGATACTCCTGAGGATAGGTCAGCAGATACTGCCGCATCAGGAACACACCAAAAGCATTCACCAGGAAAGGCAGGGTGAGTCCCACGTAGCTGTTCTGAATATGAAGCTGAACGGCAACCAGGTAGAGCGGAATCATGATCGCTTCAAAGGGAATCATCATTGTCGCCATAATCATCAGAAAGACCAGGTATCGTCCGCGGAACTTGAATTTCGCAAGACCATAACCGGTAATCGAAGAAAGGAGTACGGTGGTGAGGGTAACCACACTCGCCACGATGAAGGAGTTCAGGAGATTCCGTAGAAAAATAAAACTGGCGTCGTTCCCTCGGATAGCCCGGACGAAGTTCTCCACATGAAACCCGCGAGGAATCCATCTGTATGGCATAGCCAGGATATCACCGGCCGGCATTGCCGATGCGGTAATCATAAAGACAATGGGAACGAGCACTGCGGCTGCCCCGATGATGAGCAATGTTACGACGAGATAGTGAGCAATTTTCTGTACGGGTGTAACAGGAGTATACATCTGGAACCCTCTAGTAGCTGACTTTGTCACCGCCGGAAACCCGCAATTGAACCGCAGTGAATCCAAGCATGATGACGAACAGGATGATACTCATGGCACTTGCGCGTCCAATCAGGTGGTCGCGTATTCCTGTGTTGTAGATGTTAAGCGTAATGACGTTAATCGGCGCCCCTGGAGCTCCGGATTGAGTAAAGAGATACTGAGTACTGAAGGTCTTCAGGCATTGAAGCATCGACATAATCGAGACAAATGCAATCGTCGGGCGCAACAGTGGGAGGGTGATTCTTCCAAAGCTCTGCCACCGGCTGGCGCCATCAATGGTGGCTGCCTCATAGACACTCGGTGGAATCGAGGCGAGACCTGTGATGAAGATAATGACGAAGTAACCGATGTACTTCCAGAAATAAACCAGGATGGTTGAAAACTGCACCATTACGGAACTGGCCAGCCAATGGTGATCCACACCTTGAATACCCAGCAGTGTATTCAGAAACTGGTTCGCAAGACCTCGCGGGTCCAGAATGGAGAGCCAGATGACAGCTGCAACGACGGATGAGAGAATCGCGGGGGAATAGTAGGCAAGCTGCATCGAGCGCTGCCCGCGTTTCATTCCGGTTATGAAGAAGGCTATCACCAGGCTGAAAATAAGGAGCGGGATGAATGTCCCCAGGGTGAAAACCGCCGTGGCGCGGATGGAATTCCAGAAGTCAGACGAACTGAGCAGATATCCATAGTTTCTGAATCCTACGAAATCCGGCTTGAGAAGCGAAAGAATCTTGCGACTGGTGAGACTCGTAAGGAAGGCGCTCACTATAGGATAGAAACTGAATAACGTGAAAAACACGATGGCCGGCATCACGAATGCAACGCCCCACCTTGCCATCTTTCGTTCGATTCCACCACGCACCGACGACACCTCCGTCCTGATCGTAAAATCACCGGCGTTGTTGGCGCCGGCGATCGAAGAATGATATATAAACCTGATTCTACTGCTGGTCCAGAAGTTCCTGAGCTTTTACTTTCAAAGAAGCGAGGGCCTTCTCCGGTGATTCACCGCTCAGCATAACCGCTTCCACAGCTTCTTTGACGAGTTCCTGCATCCGGGCGCTATCCTCGGCATAGTACACGATATGACTGCGCTCCATGTCTGCGGCAAATACGTCGGCATACGGCGTACTGAGGAAAGTTTTCGATGCCATGAGAGCTTTGGTCGGCTGGGTGAGCCCGACCCGATCCAGGTATTCCTCCGGATGGGACAGCATATAACCAATCAGTTTCCATGCCATTTTCTGCTCACGTTCAGGTACCTGAATATTCACCATGTAGTAGTGGCCATAGTAAAGAGCCCCTACTTCTTTCACAGCATCCTCAAACTGAGGATAGGGTATCACCATCCAGTCACCGCTGTCGTAGAACTCTTGATTGTCATTGCGAATTCGACCGGCCTGATAGAGACCACTCAGAGCCATGGCAATATCGTTGTTATCCTGGTTGAAGGTCTTTCGTGCATTGGTGTAGGTGGGTGATCCAAGATTCATACCGTTGGGACCCCACTGCTGCATGAAGGTTAATACCTTGAGCCACGCTTCATCTCCGACAATGGCAGTCTGTCCGTCGTCGCTGATCAGCTGACCTCCCAACTGTTCAACCATGGGGATCAGTGATACCAGGTAGTACGGATAGCGGAAATCATAGCCGCGACGAGTCAGAATTTGACCATCCCGGATAGCAATCGCCTCTGAAACCTCCACCATGTCTTCCCACGTTCGTGGGTAGTCAGCATCCGGGTCGAGCCCCGCATCCCGAAAAATCCTCTTGTTCAGATAGATGGCCCAGTTTGTCAATTCAAGAGGTAGGCCATAGACATCCCCGCCTACACTGACCGGGTCAAGAACGCCATCAACATACGCATTAATGAGCGCACTGTCGCTTGTAAATCCGGCCGCTTGTGCGTCAATGGGAGCAACACGACCATTGGCGATGTAGGCATAGCCATCCTCGATCTGGGTGTTGAAGAAATGCGGGCCTTCATTCGCCGCAAAAGCCGTAAGCAAGAGCTCCGGTACCTTTTTCGAAGAATTTGTGACCCGTTCAACTGTGACTCCAGGGTTCGCTGCTTCAAACTCCTGAATGTACCGCTCTTCAATCTCGGTCCGGGCAGGATCCTCATGGGTCCAGAACTTGATGGTTATCGGGCCATCATCTCCCTCTGTCGTGCCGGTCGCCCAGAGCGCGCCCATGATTGACAGACAGAACACTAAGAGAAGTAGTCGCTTCATGACAGTCTCTCCTTATTGAAGCTAAGATGTCTCATTATGTGGTCGCTCCGGAACACGTACAATGCAAGATTTTTATGAGGAGTATGAGAATTGTGAAGCGAAGTTCTGAGCTCTCCGTATACGAAACAGGAAACTATCAGATATTTTTTATCCTGAAAACCAATCGCTACCACGGTATGTTAGTGACCTTGGACGGTCACGATGTTACGAGAAGACAGCAGCGCAGGTGTTACCAAGGTATCGGAAGTTGTGTTTAGGATGGACTCGGGCGAGAATACGGCTACTGGATTCGTGGTCGTCTGGACGAATATTATCGCCGTTGACGGTATCTTCACGGTTCGATCGGAAAACGTAAGTCCGGGCGGCCCCGGTGAGCCGAACAGATCTTATGAGCTTCAGGGTTTCATGCTGAAGGAACTGTCACCGTAATTGAACTCGATGCTTCGAATCGAAAGGCGACCCGGGAGGAGTCCTGAATGGTTACGACATATGTTTGAATCTGAAAGCCTGCCGCAAGCCCAGGAAGTACTTTGGAGCCGCCTGGAACCCGGGATGATTTTCATCGACGGATTACAAATCAACGGAACGATTCCTGAGGAATTCCGGGATTATCCGGTTCTGAATTCCTCCATGATTTCAAACCTTCGTCAAAAATACCGCCTCAGGAAAGACCGACACGTCAGAGTGTTGACGCCGGACAGCAACATGCTGTCCCCGAATGAATGCGTCGACGCCATAAATCGAACCGACCGGAAATTGAAGGTGCTGAATGGTTTCCGGCAGACCGTCCGGGGTCAATACAACGACTTTGCAATCCCGGCTCATACCGCACTTAAATCGTTCCTGGTTCAAAACGACTCGCTCATTTTCCCTTTCGGGCATGCCCCGAGGCAGCCTTCGCTTCTGAATCGGCTGGATCATGCAGTCGGCATTGCCGACGTTCTGACGAAAACAGTTGCGGCGGAATACAACTTCCCCGCTGAGAAACCGATCAGGATTCATCTTGTGGCAGATTATTCCTACAGCATGAAAATTACAGGGCGGGATGTTTATGTGCAATCGGCACTGAATCTCTTCTATACATATCTCAAGAAACTACTGCCCCTTGCTGAGTTTCGATTGTACGGATTCTCCGACGAATGCCGGGAAATCCAATACCCGGTGACCGGCGTTGAAATTCCCCGAAAGGAAACACATTATGAGTCCTTTATCAGGAAGGTTTTACATCATGCGGATCGAGGGATACCCGATGTTGTCCTGTTATTGACCGATGGTCTACCGACAGATTTTAATGCCGCAATGAAGCGGTTGAAGGTATTTCCCGGGCTGAAGATCGACTACATACAGTGCATATTCAATATTGAAGGAGACAAGCGGGAGATCGGTGAAGGATCGGATCTGGAAACCCTGGATGGATATATCACCGACGAGAATCCTGATACCAGGTGTCTGTCCGACGCTGAATATACGAAATTGATGAAGGACATCAAGCGGGATCATTCTGAATTGGCCGAAACCGCAAAGGGATGCCAGGTGATCCTTCATGTGGACAAAGCCCTCTCTCTGGTGAGCGTAGAGTGCTTTGACCGATGGCTCGGGTCTTTGGAATAATTATTGTTCTGCGGCCCCAGCCGCAGGCAGCATCGTCATAGTGAGCATGGCTTCACCGACACGCATTTCGGCGTCAGCACTCTGCCTTCGCCCCAAACCCCGTGTATTGGCTACAACCTCCCGGATCGAACGAAAGATATCGTAGAGTTCGCCATCAATCATTTCCGGAATTGTTTCCACATCCGGCGGTTCAACCGAATAGGCTGTGACTATCATGCTTTCAACACCGAAAGGCGCCTGGACTTCAAAATCATAGGGCAACTGGACTGTCATGTTAACTCTGTCGGATCCGATGTAGAACGACTTCTCGAGAAGAACCAGTTCACCGGTTGCCAGATGGTAGGTGAGTTGGAGAAATGCCGGTTGATTCACTCTGAAATAAAGCTGCAGTATTTCTCCGTCACTGAAGACAAGTGCGTCCTCGTCCCGTCCTTTGTTGGTCCACACATCAACGTTCAAACCTCCGTCGCTGATTGCCCCTTCGGCGAATTCCCTGAGAGCCGTCATGGCCTCATCGAAATTTCTGGGTTGCAGATCTCTGGAACCGGCGGCGGAGATCGGCAGGATCGCTTCGGCCCTTCCGGTCTTTTCGCCTGAAGAATCGATGGCCAGTACCGAGAGCCGGATATGGTTTCCTTCCACCCAATACTGGCTGCGGAATACCATAGGTTCACTATCGGGATTCAAAGTATCAATCAATTCCGGCTCCAGTCGATCGGCGATATAACGACCGAATTCGCTGGAAAACAAGGTGGATTCAAACAGCGCCGGTGGTACCTGAATCCGGCCGCCTGTAACGTTCTGGATACCCAGCATCACAGCGATTTTTCCGATAGCTTCATCGACCGTACGAACGTCCCTGTCGGCCAGGTTGTCAAAGCTGGACTGGATGTCCGACTCCATACTCCGGAGGTCATCCAAACCGGAAGCACCTGTCAGACGGCGGAAGAAGATTTTCTCTCCACCTTGTACATCAAGTGCTCGAACAAGAGTCCATCGGTCGTAAAGGTTGGGGAAGGCTGTCAGGGCCTGAAAGAGGATTGCCAGAGCTTCATCTGTCTCTCCGGAATTCACCATGGAATCGGAGTCTCTTCGTGCCTTGAGAATAACGGTCCAATAGGCGGCGGTATCATCAGTATATGTGCTCACCAGTGTCTGCAGCGGAATATAGGCCAGGACATATGACTGTCGCCGGTCCTCATAGTAAGTGAAGTCGGCACCTTCTACCGTCGTGTTAACCGAGCTTCGAGTCACCATTGAAACCGACGATTGATAATAGCCTTCTGTTTCGGATTCGATCCGGACCAACTCCGACTGGACCCGTATGCGGATTTTCCCCGACAGTTCGGCCAGGGCCTTGTCCCTGGCCTGATTACGGCTATCCGTTTCCGACTTGTCCACAGCGGCGAATCCCGTGAGGAATTCCTCCCGGGGGTA
>JAUVIY010000274.1 GCA_030592625.1 Spirochaeta sp.
ACACCGAGATATCGTAAGGTTTGCCGGGTGGCCTCGACGAGGGCAATACCTTTAGTATCGATGGTGAAGTATCCCCAGGCAGTCAGGAGGATCAGGGCTACTACGGTACCATTCAACACAATCCTCGCCAGGCTCGGCCGCTTGAGTATGATTCGACCTCCAGCCGTACGTTTGATTGTATTCACAGAATGAGCCTCCTGAGGACGTTTGAGATGAGTTCGATGGTGAGGACGACTGCGACCAGAGACAGGATCACCAGGGCGGCGCTTTTATATTGGAGGCTTTTGTAATATATGCTGAACATAAAACCAATTCCCGACCCGGTAAGCAATCCAACCAGAGTAGCACTTCGAATATTGGTTTCGATCATGTAGAGGATCCAACTGATCATCTGGGGTAACGAGGAGGGAACCACTGCCTGGGTGATTATATGGGGATAGCTGGCCCCGACAGCCCTGAGGGCTTCGACGGAAGAAGATGAGGCTTCGTCGATGGTTTCTATAAAAGCCCGGGTTAGAAAACCGAAGGTATAGAAGAACAAGGCCAGGAAACCGGTGAATCCGCTCTGTCCGAATGCCAGCAGGAACACCATCGCCCATACAGCAATTGGAATGTTCCTGTTGATCGATGCGACAACTCGGGAAATACCCCCGATGGCGGTGTTTATTCGAGTCGTCCGAGAACCCATAACCGCGAAGACGAACGAGACAACGGCGGCTGTGACTGTAGCCATGACAGACATGAAGATTGTTTCGATGAGTTTGTCGAGGATGCGTGGGAAGCGCTCCCACGCCTTTGTATCGGGAATAAGGTTCGTGAAGAACCAGGTTATCACCCGGGGAGCCGCCCTGAAACCATCAATAAGATTGAATTCAGTAATCCGGGAAGCAGTCCAGTATATCAAGACCAATCCAAGAAAAATCAGGGTAAACTTCAGCTTTTGTCGACAGAAATAACGCCCTACCGCAGGCATTTCAATTAATGATGAGTTCACCGGCTTCTGCCCCGTATATATGATGAATCGTATCGGTGGTCAGATCAGATGGAGAGGCGTCGAACACGAGCCGACCCGAATTGAATCCCAGGATGCGCTCTGCATATTTCTTGGCCACATCCACCTGATGCAGATTCACAATGATGGTGATACCCAGTTCGTTTTGTATCTTGCGCAGGTAATCCATGATAATCTTGGCCGAACTCGGATCGAGGGAGCTAATGGGCTCATCGCATAGTATTATCGCCGGATCCTGGACAAGGGCCCTGGCTATGCCTACCCGTTGCATCTGCCCCCCGGAAAGCTGGTCACAGCGCCGGTATACGTATTTCTCCAATCCCACGAGACTGAGTACTTCGATTGCCTTTTCTTTCTCATGCTCGCTATAGATACCTAGAACTCCTGCGATATTGGATTTGTACCCCAGGCGACCGTGAAGGACGTTCTCGATGACCGTCAGACGGGTAACAAGGTTATAATGCTGGAATATCATTCCGATTTTCGCCCTTGCATGGCGGAGAGGAGACCCCTTGAGGGTTAGCAGATCCGTACCCTCATAGTGAATGGAACCATCGGTTGCATCAACGAGACGGTTGATGCAACGAATCAAGGTGGTTTTCCCCGATCCCGAAGGACCAATAATAGAGACGAACTCACCCTTTCCGACCGTAAAGTTCACCTCTGTGAGGGCAAGTACATCTTTATAGTATTTTGTGAGGTTTTTTACCTCGAGTTGCGCCATTTCGATGACTTCTTGATTGAAATAGTCTGCGGATGCCCAAGCCTTGGGAACCGAGATATTCGTTAAAATGGGAACGATCATATCATTGGATCCTTTTCTGGTAGAACGAAGTTATTTCAAACCACTGAGTTCACGGATGGGGTCGTACCACTTGTCGTCGACCAGCACCATGCGCCGACCGGCCCGGAACAGGGTCTTCACATCTGCGCCCTTCTCACCGAAGAGCAGCGGATTGTTGGCCACTTCGTCGGAGGTGAGCAGCTGCTTGAGGATGACGACTTCCTCGTCACTCAACAGGTTAGTATTCATGACGATGGGAGCATTCAGAACCGGGACAGTGGCAACTAAGGTCACTTCGATTCCGGGAACCTGGTCGAAGGGAGCATCGGCATTATTTATAACGCGAATGACATCGCCTGCCTTGGGATCATCGAAGCTGCCCGAGGTGAACTCCATGTACTCTTTGACACAGGTGTTACAGAAGGCACCCACGTCTGCTTTGCCGGTGAGGACGTTGAAGAACGATCCCTGGTGAGAACCACCGAACATGACTTCGGAAAACACCATATCGGGACCGCCCTCAAGGAGTTCCTCGGAAGTGACGTTGAAGTTGGCGCTGATGATACTGGAGGGTACCCGAAAACCGGAAGTGGAGGAGTTGGACACAAAGGAGAACCTCTTGCCTTTGAAGGTGTCCAGGTTGTAGCTGCCGCTCACCATGTACTGATCGGCATTCTCGCTGAGGGTACCGAGCATGGAATAATACTTGGCGTCGGAGAGGGTTCCGGAGTTGCCGGAATTGGTTACCAGGGGAAGAATGGCCGCATTCCGCTCATGAGCCTGAGTGTATCCCTCTCCACCGAGCCAGGAGAAGACCGCGTTATCGTTGATAAGCGCCTCGAGGGTGATGGCGTAGTCGGTGGAGAGCTGCTCGGTTATTTCCCGGCCCAGGGCCTCAGAGATGATGCGGATGAACTCGGCCCGGGTTTCGGTAAACTCAGGGGTCGACTCGTTGGGGTACCAGATCCACACCAGAGGATCCTTGGCTATGCTCTCGGTAGCCATTTCCTTCTCACCACCAGCGAAAATCCCCACTGTAATCGTAAATGCAACGAAGAAAACGAAGAGAATCTTTTTCATTTTGATACTTCCTTTTATCATGTTTCCGGCCATTCGATGATGGTCCGGGATGGTATGATAAAAGCTACTATCCGGATGATTAGGAAATGATGAATGGTTTGTCACTTTTCGAACAGAAGTCGATGAGTGTTCAGTTAATCCAGGGAAACGGGATGCGCGCCGCACCCCTTTCCTGCATAGACTCAAGAACACCGACGGGTGCATGGATATCTCCCATACGATGGACCGACCCCCAATCCCCATGATCATCGCTGCCGCCGGTAACGATAAGATCGTGTTTTAAAGCGGCGGTCTGGACTCGTCTATGTTCGGATGCTCCATGGTCGTTGTGATAGAGCTCTATACCTGCCAGTCCGACAGCAGCCAACTCCGGGATGATGTCCCAGGAGTCGGTCTGTCCCGGATGGGCCAGGACCGGTAATCCTCCGTCGGAGACGACAGCTTCCACCGCGTCACGGGCGTCAACGTAGGTGATATCCCAAGCGCAGATACCGTTATTCTTGAACAGCTCCCGATAAAGCGATCCATAAACTGTATCAGTCAAGCCCCTGGCGATGAGCACCAGCATGATGTGCTGTTTGTAGAGCCATCGTCCCGTCCCCGATTCGGTGCCCGCGGCGATCGATTGCACCTCGTTCTCGTCAACCGGATAACCCGTCTTCCGCAATAATTCGATCTGTCGGAGGGTGTTCTCGTGACGTCGACGGATTAACGGATCACAGAGAGTTTGAATCGCATCTGCTTCAGCTTCGTATCCATATCCGAGAATGTGTACTTTCCTACCCCTGGCAAAATCGTAGGCTGATATCTCAACACCCGGTATAACAGTAATCCCAGTCGTTATGGCCGCTGCCAGTGCAGGACCGGTTTGTTTCACCGTGTCATGATCGACGAAGGAAATGAAATCCAAACCCAGTCTCCGAGCCTCGCCCAGTGCCTCGGCCGGATTATATGACCCGTCCGAGTAACGGGTGTGGATATGGAGATCGCCTGCCATCAGGCCGCCCCGGTAAAACGACCCGACTCCATGTTGTACTCCCTGTCACAGAGCCCTTCCATGAAGTCCAGGTCGTGGAATATACCCAGGATCGTCGTCCCCCCCGCTTTAAGCCTCAATAGAACCTCGGCCACTCGCCCCTTGTTGTGATTGTCCAGGCTGGCCGTCGGTTCATCCAGGAGTAGAAGTCGGGGTGTTTTTACCATAGCCTTGGCAATATTCAGCCTCAG
>JAUVIY010000152.1 GCA_030592625.1 Spirochaeta sp.
ATAGCTGAGGAATACATCCATCAGGCCATGGATATATTCAGAAGTATCGGGCGTACCGGGGAGGTTGCGACAGGATACGGTAATCTGGGCGATACTCTGGCTGATATCGAGAGATATGATGAAGCTGAATCAGCCTATCGGGAATCCTTAAGACTCTACCGGGAAATCGGTGATCTGGCCGGTGCGGCTGCAGCCTTCCTGAGCTTGTCCGTATTATATGCAGAGAAAAACGATTCCCCTAACGCCATTGAGGCGGGGAAAGCGGCATTAGCCATCTATGAGGATATTGACTATCCGCCGGGTATCGTCCGGACTTCTTCGACAATGGCTGCGGCTTATGATGAATCAGGGGATTATGAATTGGCCTTTGCTCTTTCCAATCAGGCACTTTCCGGTGCACGAAAATTGTCCGATCCCGGCCTGACGGCTCGTATACTGGGGAATCACGGTGTCCTGTACAGTAACCGCGGGCGATATTCCGAGGCAATCGATTGTTTTGAGGAAGCTATGGCCATAGCGAAAAACCTCAAACTTCCCCTGGATATCGGAGCGCTCAGATTAAATCTGGCAGGAGGTTATGAATCCCTCGGGCGATTCGATGAGGCATTGGGTCACCTCAGAATGGCTCATGATACTTTTGCAGACCTCGGGATAAAAGGAAAAGTCGCATACGCCCTCCATCTTCAATCCTCTTTGTACCGGCAGTGGGGACGTTATGAGACCGCCGTGGAATATGAGGAGCAATCCCTGGCGATACGGCAGGAAACCGGAATGAAGGCGGACATAGCCGAGTCCTTGAATAATCTGGGTGTTCTCATGATGAACACCGGGGATCCTCACAGCTCCCGGCGCTTGTTGAATGAAGCGATGGCGATTTACCTGGAACTCGATCTGAAATCCGGACGTCTTGCCGTTCATAACAATCTCGGATTACTCGATTTCGAGGAAGGTCAATATAACGACGCTGCCATCCAGTATCAGAAAGCCCTGGACCTCGCAGTAGAAACAGGAGATATGAATTCAAGAGGCACGATTGCCGGTAACGTCGCCGGAGCCCTGGTGGTTCTGGGAAACTATGATGAGGCTTTGGACTTATACGAGACGGCGCTCGATTCACTGGTTGAAACAGGAGCACAGGTCGGAATTGCCCGCGCTCATTCCAACATAGCCGCGACACTATGGTATCTGGAACGATACGACGCGTCCGAAGGTCATTTTCTCCAATCCATTGAAATAAAGGAAGAATTACGGCGGACCGCAGAAGGTTCGCTGAGACGCGATTATATGGCGGCTCAGGTTCACGGCTATAAGGGACTCGCAGCCTGCCGTATACGAATGGGAAAGTTCTCTGATGCCTTTGACGCGGTGGAAATGGCTTCTGCCCGCTATCTTGCCGAGCTGATCGGAGACGATTCGGTGATATCGTCCGGCGTGAGTATCGACGATTACAGGACCGGGCTTCCCGAAGGAACAGCGATTCTCAGCTTTGCCAATACGGACTACTGGAACCCCATTTTGCTTATCGCGAACCGCTCTCTGGTTCATGGTGTGGAATCTGATCAACAGGAGCTGATACAAACCCTCATCGATCCCTACAGGGAGGACATGGAATATGTCGTGCCCGAAATCGTAGAGGGATTGACCGGCTCAAGAGAAAATTCCCCCCACGAGGCTCTGGCCGGGATTGTGAGTTACTACCGGGCCCTCATCACCAGCCCCTATCTCAGTCCTGCCGATGAAGATGCGATACATGATATTGCCCGGAAGCTGTACGTATTTCTGTTCGCGCCCCTGGAGGATGAGCTGCGTGGAGTGGATGAACTGCGAATTATTCCCCAGGGCGCCCTGGCGTTCCTGCCCTTCGAAACCCTCATCATGCCCGACGGCCGTTATCTTGTAGAAGCCTATGACATCAGTTACCTACCGTCTCTCACGGTGGACTCTTTGCTCTCCGGCCGTATATACGGTGGCGATCGGCAGTCGATGCTGGCCTTCGGCGGGGCCGTTTATAACCAGCGTCGTTATGAACGGGACATGGAGGAGGTCCAGAGGAATCTCGAATACATCGAGAAGGAGGCCGTCTCTGCCCTCAGCCGGGGCCTGACGACCCGCCCGGTTTACAAAAAATTGGGGTTGATGAACTGGAGTAACCTGCCTGGAAGCCTGGAAGAAGTTGAGACGATACGGCGGATCGTACCTGATGCCGTCGTATACAGTGGGGCCGATGTTTCGGAGCCTTTCGTGAAGGAACTGTCCGGAACCGGCGAGTTGGCACGATACGAAGTGATCCATTTCGCCACTCACGGCATCGTCGTTCCTGAGATTCCGGATCTCTCTGCAGTAATTCTCTCCCTTTCAGAGGATGAGATGGGGGAGGAAGACGGATTTCTCAATGCCGGTGAGATAGCCGGACTGAATCTTCGTTCGGACTTCGTCAATCTGTCGGCTTGCGAGACGGGACTCGGGAAAATCGTTGCGGGGGAAGGGGTGGTCGGTCTTACACAAGCCTTCCTGGTAGCTGGAGCGAATGGGATATCCGTTTCGTTATGGGAAGTCTCCGATGAGTCGACATCGAAGTTCATGACCGGACTTTATACAGAGGCCCGGGATGACGGTAATTATGCCCGATCCATGAACGTGATGAAGAGACGGTTCATCGCCGACCCGGAGCTGAACGCGCCCTTTTATTGGGCGCCTTTCGTGTACTACGGACAATGAAAGTAAAAAAGGAGCTACCATGCGATCCCTCATCTCAGCTGCAGCAATAGCGATTTTAACAATCCTGATTATCGGATTGTTTCCCAGTGACAGCATCATGGAACTCAAAAGCCGGGATTTGAGGGCGGAATTGGCGGACCGCCCCCCGGTTGCGGCGCCCATAGTGATTGTTGCCATAGATGACGCATCCTTCAATGCGATCAATCTACGCTGGCCCTGGCCCAGGCAAATTCTGGCCGAGGGCATCAATATCGTATCCGAAGCCGGTGCCCGAGTCATCGGTCTTGATATCGCGCTGGGTGATGGCGGATATTTTCCCGGGGAGGATGAAGCCCTTGCTGAGGCACTGGTTGAATCAGGGAACGTCGTCATCCCGGCCAAGGTGGACCGGAGAGAACAGGGAGGATACGTTATAGACTATGTCGACGTTCCCCTGGATATTTTTTCCGAACCGGCCGGAGGTGTGGGATACGTCAATTTGCTGGTGGATAAAGACGGTTTTGTTCGACGGCTGGTTCCGATGAGCGAGACGGCCGGATCTGTATGGAATGCATTCGCCATCGAAATCCTCTCTGTTTTCAATGGAGATGCCCGACTTCAGACAGGTACCGACGGGAGCCTTACCATCAATTATGCTGATGACGGCGCATTCCCCGTTGTGCCCTTTCACGAAGTTCTCGCCGGCAGTGCCGATATGGACCAATTTGACGGTGCGATTGTCCTGATCGGCGCCTGGTTCAAAGAATCGCACGATCTTTTTCTCACTCCTGTCGAATCGGTTTCCGGTCTTTACGGGGTTGAAGTTCATGCCCATGTCATCAACATGGTGCTCACCGATTCGTATCTTTCCTTAATTCCACGGTTGCCGGGTTTTCTTCTCATCATAGCGATTTCCATTCTGTCCGCCGCCCTATTTGTCTGGAAGAAACCCAAGGTCAGCGTAATACTGGCGGTTCTTTTACTTCTGTTGATCTTTTCCGCCGGAGTTTGGGTCTATGATGCATTCGATACGATTCTGGAAATGATAAGGCCTCTGGCCGCCGTCGTCATCGCGTGGATCAGCGCCATATTCTATTACTATCTTGTCGTCGACAGGGAAAGGCGGGCCGTGCGGGCCACATTTTCCCGTTTCGTATCGAAAGAGGTGGTGGATCGCATGCTGGACAGCGGCAGCCCCATTGAGCTCGGCGGTGAGACCCGGGAGGTGGCCATATTCTTCTCCGATATATGCGGATTCACGACACTTTCGGAACGGATGTCGCCGGCCGAGGTAGTGGAGATGCTCAATGCCTATTTCACGGAAATGACCGATATCGTCTTTCGATATGAAGGGACACTCAATAAGTATATCGGAGATGCCATCATGGCTTTCTACGGGGCACCGGTAGCGCTTGAAAATCCCGGGGAACGGGCGGTACTGGCTGCGCTGGAAATGCGGGACCGTCTTGCCGTGTTTAATGCTAATCGTCAGAACTCCGGTAAAGAGCCGGTGCGCATCGGGATGGGAATCCATATCGGCAGTGTACTGGTCGGGAACATCGGTTCGCCCCGGCAGATGGAGTATACTGTCATCGGGGATGCCGTAAACGTCGCGTCGCGTATCGAGGGTCTCACGAGGAAATTCGATACGGATCTTCTGATCAGCGGAGATCTGCATAATCGGGTAAGCCACCTTGTTAATGCCCGCAGCCTCGGTCCGGCCGAGGTTAAGGGAAAGTCCGAGCCGGTGATCGTGTTCGACATCAAAGGCTTGAAGGGAGATATCGATGAATAAACGATTGCCGGTATACCTTCTGATATTTTTATCAACAGTGTCGGCCCATGCTTCCGAGGCTCTGATCCTGGAATTGTTCGGTCAGGTGAGTATTGTCGTCGAAAATGATACGCGCCCGGCCCGGAAGGGGGATTCGCTTCTTCCAGGGCAGGGTGTCATCACCGGTCCCGACGGTACCGCTCTCATTCTTCTGTCGGACGGATCCCGAATCGACCTGATGTCCAATAGCCATATCATCGTCAAGGAACAGGAAGGCGGTACCGGGGATAATCTGCTCGGACGCCTCTGGGGCAAAATCAGCGGAAAATTCTCCGATACCGAAAGGGCGGCGGCCCATGCAGGTTCGGTGGGTACCGTCCGTTCGGGGCCGAAAGAGGAAACCCTGCGGGATTTCAATCTGTCGGATGAAGACGAGAAGAATCTGGCAGAGATTCTTGGACAGATGGATGATGAAGAATTGCCCCCTGAAAGCATCGAACTTATCAAGGCGCTGATACTCGAAGATTTCAGGCAATCGAGAAGAGCTGAAATCCAATACCTGCTGATTCTTGAAAATAATCCCGATGATGAGATTGTAATGGAGATGCTCATCGACCTGTACTTGAAGAACAGGGCGCCGGGCAAGGCGAATGAAATGGCGGAGAGGAAGATGGCGATTGCCGGATCCGAATGAAATGGAACGATCTTGATACAATTCAAAAGCGGTTTGTTGCCGTAGTTCTCACAATCGTATCGCTCTTTATTTGCGCTGTACTGATTGTAAATGCAGTTATGGATTCCAGGGCGCGAAGATACTCTTCCACGGATGCTACATTTTATACATTGAGTCAGTCGGACAAGGATCTGTTGACGATTCATGATACTGCCGGGCTACCCGGGGAGTATTATGAAATCCGGCCGCTATATGAAAGATTCTCAGCTCCATCATCAAAACAATCTTTGGGGGTATCCCGCGTATACCCTGACGGTGTTGTGTTCCATTACGAGGAATCCAAATGGTCGAAGAGAGGGAAATTACAGAAACAGGATCTCGAAAAGCTTCATGAACTCCTCGAATCGGATGAGTTGGCGACTCTCTTTGAAAAGGCCCGACAGGAAGGCCCTTGCGAACACGTCAGCGGTGGCTGGCGTTCATACTATGGCGATGAAGTCGGAGAAATCGCCTATAGTACAAGTAGTGATGGCGGTCTGATACCGGACACCCTGTGGGACTTGTCCCGTATCATCAACCAGGCGTATTGAATCTCAAGGAAACAGAATCAGACTCTGGGCAATATCATCAATATAAAAGACGGCGGCATTCTGTGGTCCCTCATAAACGAAATAAGGAATTGAGAGTCGCTTGTAGGTGCCCAGAACCGATTCAATCTTTTCACGATCGGAACCGACGCGGAAGAGATTTCCGGCAGTGGGGCTGTCCGGCGACATCAGTTCGATTTGTACCACAATACCGCCCCTTATGGTAATTTTTGTCTGCTGGTCAATATAGAACCAGTCCTCATCACCGTCCTGGTAACGTGCAATCTCCGATGCTGTTCCCCATCGGTCCACAAGTGTGGTGATGGGATCGATGAGATGGATACCGTTGACTTCGAGATATTCTTTTTCCTCCGGTTCCGAAATCACCAACCCGACTTGATCAGCCAGGTATATTGCCCAATCCGAGCCGGATTCATAGTCGTCCAGATACACACCGGCCGGACCTTTTGCTTCAGAATCCCTTCCGTCCTCGGCGAGACAGAGGGCAAAATTCAGGAGAGGGACAAAATCCCCGTATACGAACTCGGGATCGAGAGTCCTGACTCGTTCCATATGCTGGTACAGCTGGGCCATACTGTCGGCGACCATCGGATCGGACACTGCTGCGGCAAGATTACTCTGGAAATTTCCGTCGATCATTGTGGCAAGTCCTGCGAAAAGTTCCAATGCTTCATCTTCCGATCCTATCAGGTAGAGAACGA
>JAUVIY010000436.1 GCA_030592625.1 Spirochaeta sp.
GGTGCACCAAGAAGCAGATTCAGGGCCGGAACATTGGCCCATCCGGCTCCCAGGCCGAACATGCCGGCCATGAAACCGATGAAAAAGAACAGTAAAAAACCCGGAAGCAGGCGATGAATATTCCAATGGACAGTATCCCCGGTGGCCCCGTCGGTATAGTTCCCCCCGATGTCCATACGCAGCGAGAGGGGATCGGGTACGGCCACATGGGGATGATCGGCCCGCTTGGCCAGGGACATCAGAGCGACGATGAACAGAATCACCGCTCCCAGGGACAACTCCACTATATGGGACGGTAAAACCAGACCCACTTTGGCTCCGATGAGAGATCCTATTGATCCTGACAGGGCCATGGGCAGTGCCAGATGCAGGGACGCCATTCCGCTGCCCAGGAGCCGGGGTGCCGCTGAAAGGGCACCGGCCAGGGCCACCAGAAGGCCTGATCCTCTGACAAAATCCAGGTGAAAGGGAAATACCGCTCCGACGATGGGGACGTAGAGGATGCCGCCGCCGACACCGGCAACGATGGCCACAATGCCCAGGACAAAACAGAAGGCGAAGAGAAGAATCGACCACCCCCACCAGGGCAGCGGACTGTCGGCTGGAAACGCCGAAGTATCCGCCGCCTCGGCGGCAAAGACGCCAGAGGTCAGTAAAACCAGCAGGAGTAAACCGAGAATGGAAATTTTCTGCAGGGAAAACCGTGGCACCATACGTCAGTCAGCCTTGTCGTCCTTCAGACGATGATCCATTTTCCGCACCATCTTGGATATATCGTTCATCCGGTATTCAATGGAATTGAGTATCCAGAACTGGAAGTGATTTACCTTCTGCTGAGAATGAATCATAAAGACGATCTTGATGGACACCAGCAGCACCCCGAGTTCCAGGGATATGAGTCTGGGCAGAAAATGTGTGGTGAGTTCCAGGACGAACAGAACCAGGATGAGGATGAGGAAACCGATGTTGATCCAGTTGTCCTTCTTGGAAAAGTTCCTCCCGCCGATACGGCCGAGGACTTCTTTTAACTGCTCACGTTCCCGTTCGAATTCTTCGATTTCTCCAAGAAGCTCTTCCCGGGTTTCATCACTGTGACGTTTCGACTTATCGTTCATGGTTCATGAGTATAGTCGAAATCCGCATCGGACGTCCTTTAACCGTGAGGTTTCACTGTCTTGTGCCGCCGCGAGAGATAGGAGACGATGTGCCGGGAATCGGAGATGAACATGCGCCCGGTTACAGGACTCATTTCAGCATCCGGTGGAGCCTCTTCTCCTTCGGGAAATACATAGACCGGACAACCCTGGTTCGGCTTCCCCAGCAGCTCTATGACTTCCATACGAGGCTTGTCAAATGGGATACGGCGGATATCCAGTACATTGACCAGTTCCGGGACGTAGGCGAGGAAACCCTCAACATAGGCGGTATCCGGGCAGAAGTACGGTCCTCTGCCGTCATCGGTGAATCCGGGATTAAGAAGGAACAGTTTTGGCCTCATTTCACACCTCTTATGATAGTAGAACCTCACGGTATCCGGAGGTCAACAGAATTCCCTTATATCATTCTTCGGCTTGAGATAATTATGAAAATCCAATAATATTTTATATATTCGTAGCAGCTAACAAACATCGTCACTTCAAC
>JAUVIY010000099.1 GCA_030592625.1 Spirochaeta sp.
CATGCCATGGATCAAAATCATTCCCAGCGGACCTTTTGAAACGAACGCGTATCTGATCGGTGCAGACGATTGCGACGAGGCTGTTCTCATCGACACACCTCCGGATTGTTACGAAGCGGTGAAGGGTGCCCTCGATGGGGCAGGGCGGCGCCTGACGGCAGTGCTGATTACCCATCCCCATTTCGACCACACCCTCGATGCCGGTCTGTTTTCCAATGAAGATATTCCGATTTTCGCCCACCATGATGCCGTAATCGGCATCGAGAGCCCGGAAACTCTCGGTTTGATACCGACCCCTGATGGAGGATTCCCCGGGGGAGCCGTTACAAATACCGCATCAGGCGGTGATGTTCTCAGTCTGGCGGGGCTTGATATAAAAGTCCTGGAAGTTCCCGGTCATTCGCCGGGATCCCTGGCTTTTCATATTCCGGCCGATACGATCTGTTTTCCTGGAGACCTGGTATTCCGGGGCTCGGTGGGACGGACGGATCTGCCCGGGGGAGATTTCAATGTGCTGACGGAATCGATTCAGACCGCTATTTACAGCATGGATGACGATACGGTTTTGTATTCGGGGCATGGTCCCTCAACAACCGTAGGCAGCGAAAAGCGGAGTAACCCATACGTCAGGGGGTAGATAAGTATTTCCCGGTATCACTTGACCCCGTATCCCCGCTCTTCTGATAATTCCCTTCAGGTTAACGGTAATAAGGAGTACACATGCCCATAATGATTCAGGACGGATTACCGGCCATCAAGGTTCTCAACGAGGAGAATATCTTCGTTATGACCGCATCCCGGGCCGCTCATCAGGATATCCGGCCGCTGAAAATTCTCATCCTCAACCTGATGCCCCTGAAAATCGTCACCGAAAACCAACTGCTGCGCATGTTGTCGAATTCTCCGCTTCAGTGCGAAGTTGAACTCATACTGCCATCCACCCATGAATCCAAGAATACGCCTCGGGAACATCTGGATGTGTTTTATAAATCTTTTGACGATGTAAAGGATTCCAGGTTCGATGGACTCATTATCACCGGTGCACCCGTGGAAGCACTTGATTTCGAGGATGTGGATTACTGGCCGGAGATGGTCAGTATCATGAACTGGGCCCGGACTCATGTTTTCAGCACTCTATACATCTGCTGGGCGGCTCAGGCCGGTCTCTATCATCATCACGGCATACCCAAGCACTCGGTCGCGGAAAAAGTTTCAGGAGTTTTCAATCACAGGATTACGGATCGGCATGTTCCCCTTGTAAGAGGCTTTGATGATCGTTTCTTTGCTCCTCATTCCCGGCATACCGAGGTGAGACGTGAGGACATCGAGGGGCATGACGACCTGTTGATTCTCTCTGAATCCGAGGTAGCCGGTCTCTACATCGTAATGGCCCGGGACGGACGGCATATCTATGTCACCGGTCATTCGGAATACGACCCTCTCACCCTGAAAGAAGAGTATGAACGGGACTTCAAACGGGGGGACAATCCTCCCATACCCAGGAACTATTTTCCCGATGACGACCCCACTCAACCGCCGATTATTCGATGGCGAAGCCATGCCCACCTGCTTTTTTCCAATTGGCTGAATTATTACGTCTATCAGCAGACTCCTTATGACCTGGACAGCCTTCGGTGATGGAACCGGACAAGTCCTGGGGGGCCGTGGTTTTTGACCACCGGAATCGTTATCTGCTGATCCATCATGCCGGTGGCAGGCACTGGGATCATCCGAAGGGTCATGCCGATCCGAATGAGACTCCCCGGGATACGGCTCTGAGGGAGATTCGGGAGGAAGCACAGATAAACGCCGAAATTATCGACGGTTTTCAGACTGAAGTCGGTTGGATTCTGCCGAACGGCCGCCCCAAGAAGGTTGTATACTTTCTGGCCCGGCGAACCGGTGAGTGTCCAGCGGAAGGTCCGGAAGGTGAAATCCTCGGGGAAACCTGGCTTCCATACACGCAAGCCCGTGAAAAAATCACCTATGACACCGGGAAGGAAGTACTGGACAGGGCGGAAGAATTTCTCAATTTGCGCCAGAGGTCAATTCGTAAAAAGTCAGGTACTGCCGCCCACGATGAGCTCTCCGGTGATTTCCAGTGATATGGGCGGTGTATCCCGATCCCTGATAACATCCCGCAGCCAGCGTCCGGCCAGATGGGCCACATGATAGATGGGCAGTTTAACCGTCGTCAGCCTGGGATTGCTCAGTGACGCCGCCGGAACATCATCATACCCGGTTATCGCCAGATCCTCCGGTATGGTAATACCGGCTTCAGAACAGGCGACATAAGCCCGAAGCGCACTCTCGTCATTGAAGCACATCAGCGCATCGGCGTCTCGGTCAATGATGGAGCGAAGCAGTTCAGGTGTGACTTCGGTCGGGAGAGAAATCTCTTCGACGAGAGGATCGACTCCGGGAAAGAGTCGAATCATCGCTCCCAGATAGGCCGCCTTTCTCTCTTCCGAACGGGGATGCCGGGTGAATCCGAGATAGGCCGGTTTCCTGTATCCTCTGGTAGCCAGATGGGAAGCCAGTATAGAGAAACCCTTGAAATCGTTAGTCGAAACATACGGACTGACTGTTCTGTTCAGATGAATATAGGGGATTCCCGCATTCTTCAACTTGATGCAGATTTCATCTCCGAGCTTATGAAAGACGGAAACCACACCGTCACCGATGCGTCTACCGCCTTCCATGTTTTTGGTCAATTCTTCCGAGTTCATCACTTCCAGAATGCGTCTGGACCCCATGAATGCGTTGGAGAGGCCATTGAAAAGAGACATGGCCTCCTCCATGATATGGGGAATCTGAGGATCCGGGGCCGGGGTTACCAGAAGAATTCGCAGCTCCCGGTTTAAAACCGAACGCTTTCGGCGGCTCGGGGTGAAATCATGTTCCTTGGCGACATCCAGCACCTTCTGCCTGGTCCGGGCCGATATCTTTGGATCGTTGTTGAATACCCGTGAGATGGTACTGGGTGATACTTCAACCAGACGGGCCAAATCACCGATAGTGCGAACCTGAGCGCTCATAAGGAAACTTTAACGTGTGTTGCCAGGTCAGACAATGATGATTTTCCCAGACAGATGTACGAAACTAAGCCGTCACATCAATTCGGGTTGCCACATTTTCATCAGTCGGTGGAGGAGACTGGGGTTCTTCAGGTACTGATTCAGGCGGTGGAGCCTGTTCCTGTACCGGAGGTGGTGGCGGAGGAGAGGAAACCGGAGTAATAGGATCGCTCATATAGAACCTCCTGTAAAAAAGTTCAAATCGGACTGAAGTATTACCTGAGGTTCTTTCAAAAACACCATTTTGCAAGAACCTCCCTGAACATAAATTTAGTTGTTTCAAGCCCGACTTTCAAATTAAAGAGATATTTTCTTCTGATAAAGAAAAAAAGTAATGATTCCTGCAAACCCCGTCAGGAGGTCATTTCCAGGGCATTTTGTTGAAATAGCCGGAAACATCTTCATCCTGAGACAACGGTTCCTCGGATTCCGCGTTTTCCATGAGCTCCTCTGGTATTTCCTCAAGGAAAGGGGAGGGGATGCAGGCGATGGTTTCCAGACGGATTTTCCGGGTAAGACATGAAGAGATATAGAGTTTTTTACGGGCCCGGGTGATGGCAACGTAGAAGAGTCGCCGTTCTTCCTCTATGGATTTCGGGTTTTCTTCAATAGCCTTGGCATGAGGAACAATACCGTCTTCCACACCGGCGAGGAATACGACGTCGAACTCAAGGCCTTTGGATGCATGAATGGTCATCAGATTCACTTTACCGGCTTCGCTGTCATCCACTTCATCTCTGGCGTTCAAGGTGATTCGATTCAGCCAGCGATTGAGAGTCGGATCGAGATTATCCGGGTTGTTCTCCCAGCGTTCAAGGAACGTGGCGAAACCCTGGATATTTTCGTAACGCCATTTGACAATTTTTTCGTTATTTCGGAATTCCTGTACCAGAAATCCCCAGTAATTAACCTCTTCCACCAGTTCGTTGAATGTGGCGGCCAGGGAGGATTTTTCGTCTTCTTTCGTCTGAAAAAGGTCCCGGAACCTCTCGATAAGATCCAGAAATTCCGCCAGGCCGGAGCGGATTTTGTCGCCGATACCTTCTGCGGGGCCTCTGCCGGAACCGAAGACGATTTCACTCACTGCCGAGTAGAGGGAGTATTCCTTATTCCTGGCGAGGGTGACGATTACCTCAAGGGTTGTCTTGCCGACACCCCGGCGGGGAGTGTTGATAATCCGAAGGAGATTCACATCATCATCGGGATTGTCAATTATCCTGAGGTACCCGATCATGTCCTTGATTTCCTGTCGCTGGAAAAAGCTGGTTCCCCCGCTCATGGAATAGGGCAGGTTGTTGGCCAGAAGGGCGTCTTCGATGCTCCTGGTGAGGGCGTTGGTCCGTACCAGGATGCCCATCTGGTCGTAGGCCAGGCTTTCGGTGGCCCGCAGAGCGCCGATGGTTTCGGCGATAAAGGTGGCTTCTTCCTGTTCATCCTCAGGGGCGGCGAAACGGATGGTCATCTCATCATGACCGTCATGGGTCCAGAGTTCTTTATCTTTCCTGTCTGAGTTGTTTCTGATAACGGCGTTGGCGGCTTTGAGAATGGTACCGGTTGAACGGTAATTCCGTTCCAGTTTGATTTCCTTGCGTTCGGAGAAGTCCTTCTCGAAGTTGAGCAGGTTGGTGAAGTCCGCACCCCGCCATGAGTAGATGGACTGATCATCATCCCCGACGCAGCATAGATTCCGGTGCTCCAGAGCTAAAAGCCGCACCAGTCGGTACTGGATTCGGGAGGTATCCTGGAATTCGTCCACCATGATGTATCGGAAACGCCGTCGGTATTCATCAAGAATATCCGATCGGCTTTCAAACAGCTCCAGTGGTTTGATGATGAGATCGTCAAAATCCACCGCATTATGAAGCATCATCAGTTCGTGATATTCATCATAGAGCGCTTTATGTATGGAAGTGACCTCGTCCCATTTGCTTCTATGAGTTTTGATGTCACTGAAGAGGGAGGCCAGGGTATTGAGTTCCGACGGTTCGTGAGTGAGTTTCAACTCCCGGGAGGATTCCCTCAGGCATGCGAGCTTGTCCGATGAATCGTAGATGGTGAAATTCGGACGGTAGCCGATTTCCACAGACCTTTCACGCAGCACAAGAACGCCGAATGCATGAAACGTCGACACGGTCAGATTGGAGAGTTTGAGTCCGGTAAGAGTTTTCACCCGCTCTTCCATCTCCCTGGCGGCTTTGTTGGTGAAGGTGAGTGCCAGGATGGCGGCCTGGGGGATGCCCCGTTCCAGCATCTCCGCAACTCGCGTGGTGATGACACCGGTTTTACCGCTCCCGGCACCGGCGACGATGAGAAGTGGACCCTCGATACTTTCGACGGCTTCACGCTGCTGCGGATTCAGACATGCTTTGACGGATTCCAGATCCTTGATATCATTATTGCGGATATTTTTTCTTTTATTTTCGTTTTTTCTCATGAGAAACTAGACGTGCTTGATGAAGAGGTCTAATGCCTCGATTCCCAGGAGAACAATGGCGGATACGATGAGTCCGGAAATCGTAACCCCCACCAGGACCGCAAGCATGGTGCGCCGTCGGCTCAAGCCCAGTACCCAGGCTCCCAGTGTACCGGTCCACGCACCGGTAATCGGCAGCGGTATAGCGACGAAAACGGCCACTCCCCAGAAACCGTATCGCTCTACTTTGGCAGTGAGCTTTTGTCGGGCCCGTTCGACGAGTTTATCGAAGATACCGGCGTAGTAACCCCACCTGTAGAGTATTTTATGGAAAGTGTCGAGGAATACATACACGATGGGAGCAACCATAGCATTGATCAGGACGCAATACGGATAGGCGGCAGCCCAGGGAATGCCCCTGGCCAGAGCAAAGGGAAGACCGCCGCGGAGTTCGGCGATGGGAAGCAGTGTGAGAACCGTTGTCCATATCCAGTCATTCATGTGAGCCAAGAATGCCGTTAAGCTGCAGAGGGGGTCAAGTGCTCAGCTTCAGGGGAGAGGGAAACGGTAGCGTGCCAAATCTCTGAGTAACCGGGACATCAGGAGGAAGGCGCCTGAATCCAGAGTGTCCGCACTGTCCTCCGGCCCGTGGTTATTGCGCCAGGAAGGCGGCAGGTCGGCACGAATTTCTTCACGGGCATGGGCCGGAATTACGGGATCGGCTTCAAAGGGTCTGCCGCCGTAACGTCGAGCCAGATTTTCGGCTTCATTACGTGGCAGCAGGGATAGTTGAAAAGCGGGATACCCGCCGAGAAGCAGTCCGAGATCATCAGAAAACATGGGATTCATTCCGAAATCGTCACCCCTGGAGAAGCGCTTGAGAAAGACCTCCATCACCTGGTAGGCCCGGGATATGGAATCTCCTGCCGATACCCTTCCCGCCTTGTGTACGCTTCTGCCCCATACCGGTGTATCACCGATGCCGCACATGTCGAGAACAACAAAAAGAATGTTCTTCGCACCGAGTCTTTTCAGGTGTTTGGCAAGAAACCAGGAACCCTGGTCGGTAGCCGTCATTTCTCCGGTGAGCTCTTCCTTATCGGTAAAGAGTATCTGGGTGCGGTGCCGCCAACCGAGGCGGCGGATTTCTTCCCAATGATTGAGAAGCTGGAACACGGATGCTGCGTTATCATTGGCTCCGGGGGTTCCCGGCACCCTGTCATAATGGGCTACCAGCGTTACACGGTAGTACTCATCGTCCATCCCGGCCGCTTTGGGAACGGGAACGGCGATGTGCCGGGCGTCACCGAGGGGAATAATCTCAAAGGGAATCCCCCTTCGTTCAAGAGATTCTGTGAGCACGGCATGACGGTCGATATCCTCCATGCAGAATTTCAGGAGTTCTTTACAATCTTCGGGAGGCAACGGCAGCTTGAGCATGGGCACATTATAGCTGAATCTCAGTCCCGGACCAGATTTTCCTGTCTTGACCCAGTTGGGTACATATCTATACTCAAGTGTACGAGGATCTTTCGATAAAGAGCCTCAACGTTAAATAGGTTGAGCTAACGGACTCCTGATATTTTAATAATCACATGGATTTTATATTTTTTTCTGAGGTTGATAAAAATGGTTGAAGCGCTAAAAGCGAATTCGTTCAAGGGCAAACGTAATGGTCCTGTTGTACTCTGTATCATGGATGGTGTTGGTTACGGGAAATATGAAGACGGCGATGCCGTCAAAGCCTCCCATACCGAGCATCTGGATGAAGCAATGGAACAATGGCCGGGAACACGACTCCTGGCCCACGGCAGGGCTGTCGGTTTGCCTTCCGATGATGATATGGGTAATTCGGAAGTTGGTCACAACGCTATGGGCTGTGGTCGTGTATTCGCTCAGGGTGCCAAACTTGTCAATAAATCTATCGAATCCGGTGCAATTTTCGGCGGTGATACCTGGAAAAAACTGACGGAAAATGTCATATCATCTGGTGGTGTCTTACATTTCATCGGGCTACTCTCCGATGGTAACGTTCATTCCCATATCAATCAGCTCAAGGCCTTGATTCTGGGAGCCAGGGACTCCGGAGTATCCAAAGTAAGAATTCATGGACTGCTCGATGGTCGTGACGTCGGGGAAACCAGTGCTCTGGATTACTTCACACCCTTTGAAGAGTTCCTGGCGTCCCTGACCGATGCTTCATTTGATGCACGATTTGCATCCGGAGGTGGTCGCATGAACATCACCATGGACCGCTACGATGCCGACTGGAGTATGGTTGAGCGTGGCTGGAAAACGCATGTTCTGGCCGAAGGTGATCTGTTCGCCAGTGCCGCGGAAGCCATCACGTCTCTCCGGGAAAAAACCGGTGCCATCGATCAGGATTTGCCTGCGTTTGTTGTTGCCGGCAAAGACGGCAAGCCCTCAGGTCCTATTCTCGATGGCGATAGCGTCGTTCTTTTTAATTTCAGGGGCGATCGGGCGATCGAATTAACCAAGGCTTTCGAAGCAGGAGACGAATTCGACAGATTCGACAGGATTCGTGTACCGGAAGTGGAGTATGCAGGCATGATGGAATACGACGGTGATGCACATATTCCCGCTCAGTACCTGGTAACACCGCCGGATATCGACCGAACCATGGCTGAATACCTGGTGGCTACCGGTGTGAAGCAGTTCTCCATCAGTGAAACGCAGAAGTTCGGGCACGTCACATATTTCTGGAACGGTAACCGTACCGGTTATTTTGATGATTCCCTGGAG
>JAUVIY010000035.1 GCA_030592625.1 Spirochaeta sp.
AAGGGATCAAAGGTATCCCGGCCCTTCATCATCTGGTCGTAGCGCTTCATCACCAGGTCGTAGACACTGATGGAGCCGAAGTCTTTGCTGTCCACCATCATGCCTTTGAATTCATTGACGAATTTGGGATTAATTCTATTTGTCCACTCGGCGCCGAGCTCAACGACTCCGTCTTCCATGAACCAGAGCAGGTCGTAGTCGGTCATGTTGGAAAGTTTGCCGGCTTTGGTGTCTTCGAGCATCCGGACATACAACGGACCCCAGTCGGTGAGCTGTCCTGTGAAGACGGCATCGGGTCCATAGGTTTGCATCGGGCTGTAATGACTGAGTGCGTAGATGTCTTTGCCCTTCTCCTGGTATTCCTGGGCCACTTCAATAACCGTCGGGGTATCTTCGGTGAATCCGAGGACGTCGCAGCCTTCGGCCACCAGGGCTTCAGCGGCTTCCCGGGCCTTGTCCGGTCCGTACCAGGCGTAAATCCATTTCACGTTTACGGTGGCTTCGGGATTGACTTCCTTGATACCCAGGGCGAAGGCGTTCATGTGGCGGAACAGCTCAGGGATGGGGAAGGCGGCGACGTAACCGATCTTGTCGGATTTGGTCATGGCGCCGGCCAGGAGGCCGTTCATATAGTAGATCTGGTACATGTCGCCCATATAGGTGCCCACGTTGGGAGTGCGCATAAAGCCAGAACAATGGAAGAATTTCACATCGGGGTATTTCTCGGCGGCCTTGAGGGTGTCATCCATGTAGCCGAAGCTGGTGGTGAAAATAGCATCGACTTTCTGCTCCTGAACCAGACGGTCGATAAAGCGGACGGCGTCACCCTCGGGGACGCTCTCGACGACGACGGTTTCCAGCCAGGGAAGTTGTTCTTCAGCGAAGACTCGGCCCTGATCGTGGGCGTAGGTCCAGCCGAAATCTCCGGCAGGGCCGATGTAGATAAATCCGGCTTTGAGTTTCTCTTCACCGGCTGCGGGAGCGGTGGCGGCATCTTTGTCACTGCCGCCGTTGGCAAATGCAAAGGTAGCGGCAAGAAGTGCAACTAAGATGATCAACAACATCTTTTTCATGATTTTCTCCTGTTTTTAGTCTGCGATATAGTGGTCACACTATTCCCCGGGTTAATAACTGTCAACTGAATCCGTCAAAGGTGAGTCATGAATTGATAGATATGAAGCTTCAATTCTTACCGATTTTCCCGGGAACCTGCAATCAAAACCGGCATGCAACATTCATAAGTACAAAAGTTTGGCTATTTCAGATTAACAATGATGGCATCAGACCATCGCCCTTTAACCTCTTGCACATCCTCCTGTTTGGGATTGACAGCCAGTTGAAATTTCGCCATATCCAACATAGGCCCATCACTCCCTATCGCCGAATCCCCGCCGGCAAAAAATATCTGGTCACCAATTATTTCAGAGACCACCAGATCCTTGCTCTTTCCTTCTCCCTTAGGAGGCATGAGCACTCCCGTGCAGACACCCGAGCTATCAACATCCGAGCGGAACGCATATAGACTTTTCTCGGCATCCAGTCCCAACTCTTTTTCGACAACCATCCGCATAGTATGAAAATCACCATTTGATACGATTATAACTCTCACTTTATGAGCTTGGAGTTGCTGGATTAAATCTTGCATCGCAGGAAATATTTCGAACTCATTTTTATATACTTCATATCCTAATTTTGCGATATCATCAGCTTTAATTCCCTTCCAATATGAAGAAGATCGCAAAATAAAATAGTCATCGGCATCCGTTTCGTCAGCTTCAATTACAGCATTGCATGCTTCCATTTTTTCTGGATTTTGTTTAGCATGCTCTATGATTATATTATGTGACATATAACCACTACCCTCTTTTTTATGGGAAATAGTTTTGCCCCAATCGAAAGCTGCTACCACTTCACCTTCTTCCTCGGCAATAGCATCAAAAACCTTGGCTAATTGTTGATTCGCCTCGTCGGAGAACCCGGGGATGGGCTCAAATTCTTTTTGTCCTCCTGAAAAAACAGAGGCAACTACTAGGAACATGAGAAACACGACACATAATGACCTGAATTTAAAATACATTTTACACTCCTTAGATTTAACTATGATCCATAGAACCAATTTTGAAGAACGCAATTTCTATTTTTAGCCTCCTTAATTGTTATTAATCATCTTATTTCACAAGACAAATTTTTTTCATAACGTTCTTCTTCGGTGTGGATTTGTTTAATATGCAAGTGTTTGCGTAATTCTGATGAATAAAAATAGATTCCTGGATATCTGTAATATTGCTGGAAATTATTCTCTTATGGATTTTTATAAAGACAACATCGGACAATCGTGTCCTTTTTTCTATAAAGGGCATTGAGAATATCTTTTGCCTGGCATTCATACCCGGTCCCTGCACTCTCAATGTTCGTTTGTATGACAATAGAGGGGAAGCCTTCACACCAACAAAAATTATATTATGTTGAATACTGTATGTCAAATAAAAATTCTGTGATTTTACTGAGAACATTAGTGAATTAATGATAAATTGTGCAATATATAAATAACAAATGTGAAATTTTCTGTAAAAAGCAGTTTCTTTACATCCCCTTTAAGTCTCCAGTCGATGGTTTATAACGTCGATCCCGAAACCGCCGGCTGAATGTCCTTTTCGCCTTTGCTGTTGTTCCTGGTATGGGCAGGACCTGGCAGTTCGCCCTTACCGTGAGGTTCCTTGATAAATCATCATTCTCATATCGTTCTTCGTTCAGGGTTCTGCATGGTCAAAAAAAGGTCTGGGTAATTTCAAAAATGCTCGATTTTTGAAATTACCTCTACTGATTGTTGAACTTCTGGTAGAGTTCATCCAGCACTTTGCGTGTCAATAAGCGCGGACAATGCAAAAAGGGTCATCTGAAGCTGCTGGGGAAGGGAGACGCCCGCCGTGTGATTCAATGCTACGGCCCGGGAGTCGGCCACTAAGCGGTCGATGAATTTAAGCCCGGAAATATCCTTGGTCAGGGAACTGTATCGTTCATCCAAGACCGCTTTATCCTGGTCAGGCAGATCATTCAGTACATGGGCACTCATTTTAACCGAAGGCGGATTCGAGGGATTGACGAGATAGAGTACCTTGATGGCAGGGTCCTCGAGCTGTTTGATGGCATCTTTGCTAAGCTGCCGGCCGAGATCCTCTTCAACCTCAAGAGTTATCACTTCCAGGTTATATTCGGGTAAGACAGGGATTTCCAGGTAAGGCGTAAAAATCGGGGTGATGATGGCGACCTTGTCTTTTGCGTGCAGGATGCAGTTGGATTTCAGGGGTTGGAAGATATAAGTCATCGCTGCGGTGCCACCTTCCGTGGCAAAAACATTAAAATCGTTCAGAGCGATTCCCCCACCCCGTACAATTCTTTGACCAGATACTCGCGGACAACCTTTTCCATGGATTTGAGCGTCCGGGGTGGAACCGGATAATTACAGCCGAGATAATCCTCGCAGAATTACCGCTCCTGCCGCCTGCCACCACAGCCATGGAAATAACAGGGTGGTTCCATGCTCCATGATAGAAGTAAGGGCATCCTTTCCGGCATTCAAACCAACAACACCGACAAAAACAGCCAATCCGAATGATTGCATGAAATGGGCGGCTCCGGTATTCATTCCGCCAAATCTGGGATGTTTGGCTCTCATGAATCCAAACAGCAAGCCGGAGACCAGGCAGCCCAGGCCGCTGCCAAGGGAAATATTCGTAGAACCGATCTTGAAGGAAATGAGACCCAGAAGGTACCCCAGGACCATTCCCAGACAAAAGGTTATAAATTCGGTTGCCTGCAGGGACGGCGGTTTGTAACCGATGAGTTTTTCAACCTTGTCAAGATCCGCTTTTGTACCGGTTAACGTTAATTCACGACATTGATAATCGAACCGGGCAGCAGCGGCATGGCATTGCCCGTCCTCGAAAGCCGGGTATAGAAAACACCCAGGTGTTTGCTTCTACTTTGTTAATGCAATTCATCCAGGGTGAACCCGTTGAATTTATTATTTTCATCGTTCCGGATAATCGACTCCACACGCAGGGAACTCTCGAAAAGATCTTCCAGAAAAATCCTGTTGTGACCCACCACCGCAGTCCCCTGAGCAACCTGATAAACACGGGACCCGACTCTTTTCAGGGGCAGGTATTCACCTTTCATTTTCCCTTTTGGCTTTGAATGGGATTGACACCGGGATGCCCCGGTCCTATTCTGGATGATGCCTTCATGCCTTCAGCATGCAACGGCACTGATTTTTTTTCTGAGTGCGGAGCGCTCGGATATCGGGTCGATTATCCCTTTGGGATAATCTAAAGGCTCGGCAAGATCAAATTTTTTTTGTCTTGCTTCATCCTTTTTTTCAGGTGAAACTCAAAAAGGATGACGTGTGGTCATCATCAGCAGAAATGATTGCGCTCGATCGGATTTCCACGTTAATAGGGAGTTCCGGTCTCCTACATAGAGGATCAGCGGGCTTGGGCCGCGTGCAAACGCGGCGGATTTAGTGCTGCGCTATCCGGGCCCGCTTGACGCCGCGATTTACGGCGATGTGAGGAGGGCAAGTTGATCGTCAGGAACGGTATGGTGGCGTTCCCCGGCATTAGCCGGATTGAGCAAGGGTGGATTACCAAAATCGGTGCCGGCCTCGCAGGACCCCCTGATGCCAAAAGCCACTGGATGCTTCCCGGCGGAACCGATTCCCACGTCCATTTCTACAACCCCGGCTACATACATAAAGAAGACTCCACCCTATACGAAAACGGTAAAGGCATCGTGGCCGAATCGAGCCACGGATCATTCACAACCAGGAGCATTAAATGAGCGACAAAATGCGCATGATCCCCTTCGGAGGACTCATCGACCGGATGATGGACGAGTGGCGGCACAGCCGCTCGGTGTTCGACATTCCCGAGGGTGATTTCTATCGCAAGGGCGATGACAGGATTTACGAAGTGTTCGGCCGGAAAATCGCGGTGCCCCTGGGACCCGCCGCCGGACCCCAGACTCAAGTGACTCAGAACATCATCGCTTCCTTTCTCACCGGCAGTCGTTTTATCGAGCTCAAGACCGTTCAGATTCTGGATGCCCTGGAGATTGACAAACCCTGTATCGACATGAGCGATGAGGGTTTCAACACCGAGTGGTCTACCGAGCTCACCCTGGGTCAGGCCTGGGAAGAATACTCCAAAGCCTGGATTCTCCTTCATCTGGTGGAACGGCTTTTCAATCTGGGTGCTTCCGGTATGGAACGTTCCTTCGTTTTTAATATTTCGGTGGGTTACGATCTGGACGGAATCAAGACCCCGAAGATGGACCAGTACCTCGAGCGAATGAAGGATTCAGGTAATGAAGAGCGTTTTAAATGTTGGCTGGCCGAGCTGAGCGAACGTATCGCCGATCCTGCTTTCCTGGAAGGCACCGGTCTGGAAAATCGCCGTGAGGCCCTCTCCGGTCTGGCAGCATGTATCACCGGTACAATCGTCCATAACGTTTCCATTTCCACGATGCACGGCTGCCCCCCTTTAGAGATTGAGTCCATCTGTCGTTACATGCTCGATGAGAAAGGCCTGGATACCTACGTCAAGCTCAATCCCACCCTGCTGGGTTATGAGAAGGTGCGGGGGATATTGGATGACCTCGGATTCCGCAACGTCAAGATGAATCCCGATTCCTTCTCCCACGATCTTCAGTGGGATGATGCCCGGGCTATGCTCGGCCGACTGGAAACCTTCGCCGCCGAAAAGGGCCGCCGTTTCGGGGTGAAACTCACCAACACTCTGGCGTCCCTCAACAACCGGGAGGAACTGCCCGGAGATGAAATGTACATGTCCGGCCGTTCCCTCTACCCCATTACCGCCGCCGTGGCCTCGCTGGTATCCAGCGCGTTTGAGGGCAGCATACCCATTTCCTATTCCGGCGGCGTCTCCATTCACACTGCTGAGGGTCTGCTGGCTACAGGTATCCGCCCACTTACACTCTGCACCGACATGCTCAAACCCGGCGGTTATCGCCGGCAGAAACAGATCGCCGAGGCTCTGGAAGGGACTCCAGGCTGGAACCTGCCCACCATCGATGTCAGCGCCATGAAATCCCTGGCCGATGCTGCGACAAAGGAGAAGAGTTCTCTCAAGGCCTTCCGCGGCACCGATGCAGTGCTGCATGTCGGTGAGCTTCCCCTGTCGAATTGCTATGTGGCGCCCTGCACTTCGGCCTGTGCTATCGAACAGCATATCCCCGAATATATCCGCCTGGTGGGTGAAGAGCGTTACGCCGACGCCCTGGCCCTTATCTACGAACGGAATGCCCTGCCGTCCATCACCGGAAGCATCTGCGACCACCAGTGCCAGGTTCGCTGCACCCGGCTGGATTACGAAGGCCCGGTGAATATTCGGGAAATCAAGCTGATGGCCGTGGAGAAGGGCATGGCCGAGTGGCGTCAGCGCTGGTCGGCGCCCGCCAGGCGACAGGGACCGAAAGTGGCCGTCGTCGGGGCCGGCCCGGCAGGACTGAGCGCCGCCTTCTTCCTGGCCCGTGCGGGGATACCTGTCACCGTATTCGAGCGGGAGCCCGACGCCGGCGGCGTCATCCGTTACGTGGTACCCCATTTCCGGATCAGCCGGGAGGCCATCGACAGCGATATCGATGTCATCAAGGACATGGGCGCCGAGTTCCGCTTCAACCAGACTGACGTCACCGTCGCCGGTCTGAAGGCTCAAGGATACGACAAGGTCATCCTGGGCATCGGTACATGGGACAGCCCCGTACTGCCTGTTGAAGGGGACAACCCCAACCTTTTTTCCGCCGTTAAATTTCTCTACGATTTCAATCAGGGCAAGTACCCGGAGAATATGGGAGAAACCGTCGTTACAGTCGGCGCCGGGGACACCTCCATGGACTCGGCCCGCTCCGCCCTCAGGGTCCCCGGTGTGAAGGAGAGCTGGATTCTCTACCGCCGGGCTTTTGAGCAGATGCCCGCCAGCCGGGAAGAGTATGAAGATGCCCTGGCCGATGGGGTGAAATTCGCCTTCCTGCGGAATCCCGAACGCTTCGATACCGACGGCACCCTGACCGCCCGTATTATGGAACTGGGTGATAAGGACGATTCGGGGCGCCGCCGGCCCGTGCCCACCGGTGAGACTGAAAACTGGAAAGTGGGAACGGTGCTCTATGCTATCGGTGACCGACCGGACGCCGCCAACTACGCCTCCCTCGGCGTGAAAGCCGATGAGAGGGGCCGGGTGGTGAACGACTCCTCCCAGATGACCGATGAAGATGGCGTCTACCTGGCGGGTGACGGACGTACCGGTCCGGCCACCATCGTCAAGTGCATTGCCGAAGGTCATCGGGCCGCCGATGCGGTGATGGCGGCCGTCGATCCGGACTGGAGCTACGATGAGACGATCCCCTTCTGGCCCGCCGCCCAGCGTAAGAAAGAAATCGGGATAAAGAAGGGTAAGATTACCATGTCCCTGGTGCGGCCCTTCGATCGCATGTCACCTGAGCCCTTCGCCCGGGCCGAACGCACCCGCTGCCTGGAATGCAACTATATCTGTGACAAATGTGCCGATGTCTGTCCCAACCGGGCCAACATCGCCCTCCAGGTGGACACCGCCGCCGAGCCCCTTTTCCACGATCCGGGACAGATTATCCACCTGGACGCCTACTGTAACGAATGCTGTAACTGTGGTCATTTCTGCCCCTGGACCTCCGGTGTCCCTTACAGGGACAAGCCGACGGTATTCAGTTCCAAAGCTGACTTTAATGACAGTACCAACGCCGGTTGGCTGCTTCAGGGCGACATCCTGGTGTGGCGCCTGGGCGATGCGGTGGGTGAGAACATCGTGGTCGGCGGTTCCGTTAAGGGCATTCCCGTTCTTGAAGGAGGCGACAGCTTCTTCCGGCTCTTCGAACTGGTGAACAGGGATCGCCCGTCCCTCTTCGGAGAGGTGGATCTGAAAACCCCCGAGGAGATTGAAGCATGACAGTCATAAAAGGAGCCACCGCCATCGAATTCGATCCTCCCCGGGTCAGGGAGAATGTAGATATCGTTATTGACGGTAACAAAATCGCCGGCGTGGGCACCGGGGAGGCCAAGGATATTGTTGCCGACGAGGTGATTAACGGCAGCGGGAGAATCGTATTTCCCGGTATCGTCTGTTCTCATCACCACATCTATTCGGCCTTGAGCCGGGGTATCCTGGCACCTATCGGGCCTACTCCGGATTTTATGTCCATACTGAAGAACCTCTGGTGGCGCCTGGACCGGGCTATTGACGAGGATGTCCTGCATTTCAGCACTCTGACGGCAGGCCTGGATGCCCTTCGCTGCGGTACCACCTCCATCATTGATCATCACGCCTCTCCCGATTTTATTGAGGGCTCTCTGGATGTTATCAGGCAGGGCATGGAACTCGTCGGTGTCCGGGGTGCCACCTGTTATGAAGTCAGCGATCGCCACGGCCGGGACGGTATGATAGTCGGTATCGAAGAAAATCGTCGATTCGCCCTGGAAACCCAGGCCGCCGTCGACAGGGGGGATAACCCCCGGTTGGTAGAGGCCTATATCGGGGGACATGCTCCCTGCACCATGCCTGAGGAAGCCTATGAGCGAATGGCCGATGTCATCAGGGAAACCGGCCGGGGGCTGCATCTTCATGTAGCCGAAGACCGATATGACGTGTCCCAGTCCCATGCGGTTTACGGCGAAGACATCGTCGCCCGACTGGATCGACACGGCATGCTGGACAGCCGGACTCTCCTGATCCACGGCGTCCATCTTTCTGAAGAGGAAATCGAAATCCTCAATGAACGGGACGGTTTTCTGGTGCATAATGCCCGGTCGAACATGAATAACAACGTCGGATATAACCGGAATCTTTCGAAGCTGCGTAATCTGGCCCTGGGAACCGACGGTATCGGGGCGGACATGTACGCCGAACTGCAGGCGGCCTACTTCAAGCACAAGGACGAGGGCGGTGCGTGGTGGCCCGGCGATTTTCTGAAGGCGCTCCAGGCAGGGAACCGCATCCTGGAGCGAAGCTTCGGCGAGTCCTTCGGTCGACTGGAAGCCGGATACATGGCCGATGTTGTTGTAGCCCGATACGACGCCCCGACGCCTCTGGTACCTGAGAACGTGGCGGGTCATTTCGTCTTCGGGCAGAATGCCGGGATTACCGAAACGGTTATTGTCGACGGCCGTATCGTTTTGAAGGATGGGGCCTTTTCCGATGAGATTGATGAGGCGGCCATCGCGGAGGGAGCCCGGGAACAGGGACGGCTGTTGTGGAAACGGATGGAGGGGATTGCTCCTTAGGAAATGGAGAATGATGAATAGAGAATTGAGAACTGGGGAAGTGTTGAGGCAGGCCGGTGAGGCAATTAATCACTTGTCGCCGGCGCTTCTCGTGATGAATGGCCGAACTGGATTGGATTTATTGGATGGAGAGTTCTGGTTTGGTTGAGGGTTAAGAGTTGAGGATTGGGTGAGTGGTTAGGCAGGCTGCTTTTGCAATGGGCGAATTACCTGAGTAAGTATGCAAATAGCTTCTTCCGTTACGCCATTCTTAACTCGTAACCCTCAACCCTACGCTCTCAACCCCAGCCGTGAGTTCCCTATCGGCTCATGAATATAAATCAACGGCCCCGGTGAGGTATGAACCTTGCCGCGCCAGAGGTCAATAAAATGAACAAAATGGAGAAAGAAGATATGAGTATCGAAACAATTGCAAAAGACATCAGAAAACGGGCCGAAGCCTATCGGGATGAGACCGCGAAAATCCTGTCCGACATGGTGAAAATCAAGTCCTACAGCAGTCAGGAAGAAGAGGTGTGCAGGCATATCGCCGCCCTGTGCGAAAGATTGGGATTCGACGAAGTGAAAATTGATCCTCTGGGCAGTGTTCTGGCCCGGGTGGGTAACGGCAGGAAAATCATGGCCATCGACGCCCACATCGACACGGTGGAAACCGGGGATGTGGCTCAGTGGAACAAGGATCCCTTCAGCGGAGACATCGAAGACGGCCTGGTTCATGGACGGGGGTCTACCGATCAGAAGGGCGGCGCCGCCGCTATGGTAACCGCGGGCAAGATCCTCAAGGACATGGATTACGATGGAGACTGGACTATCTGGTTCACCTTCACGGTGATGGAAGAGGACTGTGACGGTATGTGCTGGAAATACCTCATCGAAGAAGAGGGACTGGTACCCGATTTCGCCCTGTCCACCGAACCCACCAGCTGCCGCCTCACTCGGGGACACCGGGGACGGATGGAAATGGAAGTCACACTCAAGGGCATCTCGGCCCACGGTTCGGCTCCCGAACGCGGGGATTCGGCGGCATACAAGGCCGCAAAGGCCGCCCTGGCCATGGAAGAGCTCAACGCAGAGCTCCAGCCTGATGAAGAGAAGTTCCTGGGCAAGGGCACCATCGTGGTGAGCCAGATTGAGGTAAAAGGGCCCAGTCAGTGTGCGGTTCCCGACCAGGCCCGGCTCTACCTGGACCGCCGTCTCACCTGGGGTGAAGATGCCGAGCTGGCCATCGGTCAGGTGAAAGAGAAGATCGGCGCGGCCCTGGATATGAATCCGAAAGATGTGGATTGCGTGATGCCCGATTACGCCAAGACAGGTTGGATGGGTACCGAGTACTCCCAGGAACTCTATTTCCCCACCTGGAAGACCGATGAGGATCATCTCCTGGTGCAGGCCGGCGTCACCGCTTACGAGGGCCTCTACAACAAGGCGCCGGTGGTGGACAAGTGGACCTTCAGCACCAACATGGTGTCGGTATCCGGCCGCCACAAGATTCCCGCCATCGGCTTCGGTCCGGGAGACGAGGATCAGGCTCATGCGCCTAACGAAGTGAACCGGGTGGAGGATCTGGTAATCTGCAGCGCGTTTTACGCCGCTCTTATTTATGCCCTGGATGCAAACGGATGAGTAGTTTATGGAGTGTCCCCCACCTTGTCACAAAATATTCCGGATGGTCTGAATCACATCGGGAAATCTGTGAATTTCATCACAAATCGGAATCAGGACGCTTTCAGAAGAAGTGTGACAAGGTGGGGGACACTCAAAGAGAGTTAACAAGGGGCCATTGTGAAATTTAAGTACACCTGTATCGAATGCGGCCGCTCCTATGAAATTGAGCCGGATCGCTATCTCTGCGACGACTGTGCGCCGAAACAGACACCCGACCAGCCCCTCCGGGGGCAGCTGGAGCTGCAGATTACCGGTGATGCGCCCGGTGACTGGGAAGCCTTGCGGAACCTGGGGAAAAATCCCCGGCTGGATCTCAGTATTCCCTTTGCCGACACCCGGGGTCTGCTCCCGGTGCCGGTGGAGTTTTTTCCGCCGATTCCCGTCGGTGAAACCCCGCTCTGGGAACCCCGGCGGCTGCGGGAGGAACTGGGTCTCGAGGGTTTGTATCTCAAAGACGATACCGCCAATCCCACCGGTTCGCTGAAAGACCGGGCCAGTTATCTCATTGCCGCCTTCGCAGCTCAGCATGGCCTGAAAGATATCATCGTGGCGTCCACCGGCAATGCGGGAAGTTCCATGGCGGGCGTTGCCGCCGCGGCTGGTTTGAATGTCCGGCTTTATCTGCCCACATCGGCTCCCCCGGCGAAGATTGTTCAGGCGATGCAGTACGGTGCCAACGTCATCAAGGTGGAGGGCAGCTACGATGATGCCTTCGATCAATCCCTGGCCTATGTGACCGAACATGGGGGTCTTTCGAGGAATACCGCCCATAATCCTCTTACCGTAGAGGGGAAGAAAACGGTGTCTCTGGAAATCTTCCGCCAGCTCCGGGCTTCGATGCCGGATCTGGTGTATGTCCCCACCGGTGACGGTGTGATTCTTTCCGGGGTGTACAAGGGTTTTGAAGATCTGGTGACCCTGGGACTCGCCGACAAAGTGCCTGAGGTGGTCTGCGTTCAGGCCGAGGGCAGTGCGGCCCTTACCAGGGCGTTGGCCGCCGGGCGCTTCGAGGCGCCCCGGGCGGCGAAGACGATAGCGGATTCGATTTCGGTGGATGTTCCCCGGGGCGGCCTGTATGCCCTGGGCCGCCTGCAGAGACACGGGGGCCGTTGTGTCACCGTGAGCGATGACGCCATTGTTGCCGCCCAGAAGCGCCTGTCGTCTTCCAGCGGGCTTTTTGCCGAACCCGCCGCGTCCGCGGCTTTTGCCGGCCTGCTGGCGGACATTGATTCCGGTCGGGGACCGGGGAAAAAAGATCGGGCAGTCGTACTGCTTACCGGCAACGGTCTGAAAGATATTGCCACAGCCATGAAGGGGGTTGAAGAATGAGTGACTCTTCCATCAGCAAGGCCATTTCCAGGCCTGACGGCATGGCCAAGGCTACAGGCCGTGCCCTTTATATCGCCGATTTGAAATTTGACGGAACCGGCGGGGCTGTCGGGGGTCGGACTGGAGTGGTTTCCACCGACAGTACTGTGGCTTTTGGGCCTGAAGCCGGATTATCTCCGGACATGCTTTACGGGCGATTTTACCGTTCCCCCCATCCCCGGGGCCGCATAAGCGATTTGCGTCTCCCGGAAACACCTGAGGGCTACAGTATCGTCACCGCCGCGGATATTCCTGTGGGCAGCGGCGGAAAGAATGAGATTCCCATGGCCGCTTCCCGGGACATGCCCTGTTTTGCCGAAGGTGAAGTGCGCTACGTCGGTCAGATTGTCGCTGTGGTGGCGGGTCCCGATCCGGCGGAAGTGGACCGTCTGGTGAATGCCATCGAAATGGATGTCGAGTCGATGCCTGTCTGCAAAGATATGGATGACTCGTTGATTCTCAAGGGCGGTCCCATCCACGGCGAGGATAACGTGTTCTGCCGGGTTGACCTGGACCGTGGGGATGTGGACGCTGCCTTTGCTTCCGCTGCTGCCATGGTGGAGGGAATCTATGAGACCGGATTCCAGGAGCAGTTCTACATGGAAGGTCAGGGGCTCATCACCTGGCGTGACGGGGATCGGATCGGCGTCCGCGGCTCCCTGCAATGCCCCTATTACGTAGTTCATGCCGTCAGTCACGTCCTGGGTCTGCCTCATGACGGAGTGCGGGTTATCGTCGATACAGTCGGCGGCGCCTTCGGCGGGAAAGAGGATTACCCGGAAATCATGGGTGCCCCGCTGGCGGTGGCCTCCTGGGTAACCGGGAAACCGATCAGGATGATTATGGACCGGGTGGAAGATCTGGCCTTCACCAGCAAGCGCCATCCCTCCCGATGCGGATACCGGAGCGCGCTGGATGCTGAAGGCAACATCCTGGCTATGGATGTGACGGTAGACGTGGATGGCGGTGCTTATGAAAGCTATACGAAAATCGTCCTGTTGAGGGCGGTCTTCCACTCCCTGGGGGTCTATGATATACCGGTCTTCCGGGTCCGGGGCCGGGGTCTGGCCACCAACACCGTGCCTTCGGGAGCATTCCGGGGTTTCGGAGCTCCCCAGTCCCTCTTCGGACTGGAGATGCACATGGAAGAGGTGGCTCGTAGAACCGGTGTCGAAGTGTTGGATCTCAAGAAAAAATACTTTCTGAAGAAAGGCGATTCCACCGTCACCGGCGGTACCTTCCGGTACGATATCATCCTGGACAAGCTGGTAGCCGAGGCCGGGAAGATGTCCGGTTATTCGGAGAAGCGGGCCATGTTTGCCGCGGATGATGGGCAAGGCGGACCCGGCGGGCTCAAACGCGGTATCGGGATGTCCTTTATTCTTCATGGCTGTGGTTTTACCGGTGATGGGGAACAGAAAATCATCAAGGGAGAAGCCGCGCTGGAGAAACATTCCGACGGTACCGTGGAGATTCTCTGTGCCGCGGTCGATTTGGGCCAGGGAACTCAGACGACATTCCGTAAGGTGGTGGCCCGGGTACTCAACCTTAATCCCTACGATGTCGTCTTTCGGTTCCCCGATACCGATCGGGTACCGGATTCGGGTCCGACGGTGGCCAGCCGAACCATGATGGTTGTGGGCTATTTGATACAGAAGGCCGCCGAGGAACTTAAATCCATCTGGAAGGACGGTGAAGAG
>JAUVIY010000082.1 GCA_030592625.1 Spirochaeta sp.
CGAATCGCAGGAGGCCGTCGAGTCATTCTTTCCACTCTTCTTGCGGAAGAATTTGAGACGGATATCAGGCAGATATCCCTCGCTTTGGATGAGTGGAAGCGCTACGACCGAATGGAAGGAACCGTCAGTGGTTCTCTGGCCATCTTCGGACTGTTCCTGTCCGGTCCTCTCATTATGATGGCACTCCTCACTGGTATGGCCATGAGCGACAGGGTTATCAGGCCACTTGTGGCTCTCGGTGAGGCTACCGGTAAAATCGCCGAGGGTGATTTCAGTTTCCGAGTACTGGCTCCCAAGGATGATGAACTCGATTTTCTCACAGAGTCGTTCAACAGAATGATCAGCGAACTCGAAGTGAGTCGAACCAAAATTGTTCAGACGGAGAAGGTGGCAGCCTGGCAGGTTATTGCTCAGAGATTGGCACATGAATTGAGAAATCCCCTCACTCCGATAAAACTGTCGGCCCAGCGGGTTCAGCGAAAAGCCATAGAGGGTACACTGAACGATGAGATGGTGAAGAAGTCCATTGAACTCATTCTGAGGGAGGTGGACGGGCTGGACAAGCTTCTTCAGGATTTCCGTGAATTCGCCGGCGGGGGCCTGCCGGAGATATCGACTCTTTTATTGAGACCCATTCTCGTGGAAACTCTGGAGAGATTCAGGGCCGTCGACCCGGCTATTGATTGGATTATGGTTCCTGGTGACGATGAATTGCCTGTACTGGCCGATTCCATGCAGATCCGCCAGGTTCTGGTGAATCTTCTGAAAAATGCTATAGAAGCCGGTTCCACTAAAGTCACTGTCAGGGCTGATATGATACAGCGGGGAACGACGCCATATGTTCGTATGCTGGTGCGGGATGACGGAGAAGGCATCACCCGGGAACGGGCTTCATCGGTATTCCAACCGTATAATTCGACTCGGGATCGTGGAACGGGACTCGGACTGGCTGTGGTTGAGCGAATAATCTATGATCATCGTGGCCGTATCTGGTTTGAGTCGGAGTCGGGTTCCGGAACAGTGTTCTATATCGACTTGCCGGCGGGGGAGGGTACATGAGTCGCATTCTTATCATTGATGATGAGCCGGCCATTCAGGATGTCCTGGGAGATATCCTGCGTGATGAAGGGTATGAAGTATTTATCGCCGGGGATGGGCTCGAAGGCCTGAGACTACTGAAGACCGAGCCGGTTGATGTTGTTTTTCTTGATGTATGGCTGCCGGGAAAAGGTGGAATCGATGTCCTGGAGGCAATAAAATCTGATTGGCCGGACGTCGAAGTGGTTATTATTTCAGGTCATGCTACGGTGGAAACGGCTGTACGAGCAATAAAACTCGGTGCATACGATTATCTGGAGAAACCCCTGGATCTGGGAAGGGTGGTAACCATCACTCGGAATGCGGCCCGGCTGGAGGCTTTAAGGCGAGAGAATGCAGCACTGCGTCAGGGACAGTTCCTGGAAGACGACATGATCGGGGACACCGAAGGAATGCGTCGGATTCGGGAAATTGTCGGACAGAGTGCAGCATCGGACTCACGAATGATGATTCTCGGTGAAAACGGTACCGGAAAAGAGCTTGTAGCCCGGATGATTCACAATCGCAGCAGACGGTCGACCAGACCTTTTGTCGAGGTGAATTGCGCCGCTATTCCGGACAACCTTATCGAGAGCGAGTTATTCGGCCATGAAAAGGGCGCTTTCACCGGTGCTGTCGCCAGGCGCCGGGGAAAATTCGAAATCGCCGACACCGGAACCCTGTTTCTGGATGAAGTGGCTGATATGACACTGGAAGCTCAGGCTAAAGTTCTTCGCGCCGTTCAGGAAATGACCTTCGAACGGGTCGGTGGTGAGGATCAGATCCATGTGGATGTCAGAATCATCTCCGCAACTAATAAAGACATCCGACGTGAAGTGGAGGAAGGCCGGTTCCGGGAAGATCTGTATTTCCGACTCAATGTGATTCCCCTGTCGGTACCTCCCCTGAGGGAACGCCGTGATGACCTCCCGATTCTGATCGATTACTTTCATAAAAGCCTTGTGAAGGGTGATAATGACGCCTCACCTCCCGGTTTCTCGGCTGAGGCCATGAAACTTCTTACCGAATATCCCTGGCCCGGGAACATTCGGGAGTTGAAGAATTTTATCGAGAGAGTTACCATTCTTGTAGACGAGACCGTAGTAACCGAGGAAACGGCCCGGTATTATCTCGGTAAAGCGGGTTCCCGTCTGTCGGTCGTTTCAGCCGACCGCGAATATGATACTATGAAACTCGGTGAAGCCAGGGATCTTTTTGAGAAACGCCTGGTGGAACGGCGGCTCGAAGAGAACGGATTCAACATTGCAAAAACCGCGCAGGCCCTGGGAGTCTATCCCAGTAACCTGCATGGAAAGATAAAGAAATACAGTGTCGAGATAAGGAAATGAAGGCTCCAACGAGACGACAAACCGAAGTCCTCGATTTTCTCAAGTCGTTCTTGAGCGCTCATAAGTATCCTCCGACCATCAGAGAGATTGCCGGTCATTTCGGAATATCGGTTAAGGGTGCCTACGACCATGTGAAGGCCCTTGAGAAAAAAGGTCTCATAGCCTGCGATAATAACCGCTCTCGAGCCATTGAGATATTCGAGCCGCCATCCGATTCGGAAAACGAGCAAGTGCAGATTCCGCTTCTCGGTCATGTTGCGGCGGGAATGCCTCTTTTTGCCGAAGAGAACAATGAAGGTACCCTGACGCTGCCTGGCTCTATAGTGGGAAACGGACGAGTCTTTGCTCTACGTGTTGAAGGCGACAGTATGATCGGTGCCGGTATCTTCGACGGTGATGTTGCCGTATTCGCTCACCAGTCCCAGGTTGAGAACGGACAGATTGTTGTGGCCATGGTGGATGAAGCCGTCACTTTGAAGCGTTTTTACAAAGAGAAGAATCGGGTCCGGCTCCAGGCCGAGAACCCTGCCTATCCGCCGTTATATACCGCAGATGTCCGTATACTGGGACGCCTGGTCACCCTGATCCGTTCCTACTAGGTCGGATAGTAAAATGCCCCGCAAGTTTCTTCCCGTGTATTTTTTCCCCGGCCCTGAAGTGGGTAAAAAACGGGAGCATATCATATCCCTGAAACAGGCTCTGACCGATCAGGACGGAGAAGTTCCTGAACAACATAGATTCTACCCCTATGATACCGAAACCGCAGAGATTGTATCACTTTTAAAGAACGGTTCCCTTTTTTCGTCCAGGCGTCTGGTTATCGTTGCCGATGCACATGTACTCAAAGCCGCCGATATCAAGATATTCAAGGATTATATCGCGTCCCCGTCACCTGAAGCCGTTTTGGTCTTCACTACCGATGAGGACCCCGGTTCCCGGGATTATCCCCGGTCTCTGGCCGACGCTCTCCCCAAGAATGCCGTAGAAGTATTCTGGGAGATGTTTGAACGGGATAAGCGGGGCTGGGTGATGAGGTTTTTTCGAGAGAAGGGACTTCGGGCTGATAACAGCGCGGTGGATCTTCTGCTTGATGTGACCGAGGGAACGACCGACGCTCTCCGTGAAGCTTGTGAATTACTCGCCTTTTCCGTGGATTCCCAACAGATTATTTCCGAGGCCGATATAGACCGGGTATTGGAGCATGGGCGGGAAGAGACCGTTTACAGTCTCTTCGACCGTTTCTGCCGCCGTGATCTGGGGGGCGTTCTGGAAGCCTACCGGAAGATAATGCATTCGGATCCGGGTTCGGTAGACAGGATATTATCGATGCTGGCCGATTCCATGGTGCATCTGAGGGATTTTGCGGCTTTGGTGACCCGGGGATTGTCTCCTGAGAATGCCGTCAGGGAACTCAAGCTCAGAGGTGGGAAAAGGGCTGTCCGGGCTTATACCGACGGGGCACATCGGTTCAGCGAAGATGAACTTGCCGCTGCGGTCCGTCGACTGATCGATCTGGAGTCCTGGCTGCGGACGGCTCCCAGAGAATTGAGAGCTCCCAAGACCGAAATCTGGTTCTGCAGCGTCATCGGCAAAACTTAACCACCCTCGACGACAGTGCTGATTTCCGGTTCGTAGTAGAGAATCCTGATGGTTTCCTTTTCCACTTTATGTCTGATCTTCACATAAAGGGTTTCGTTCACTGCATCGTAATACCAGCCGGCATAGTAACGCTGGAAGTTCGGATCCCCGTTCCATCGTATGCCGTTCATGAAGAGAACGTTGAAACGCTTGATTCCCTTGATGGCAAGGTGATGTATTGAGCCGATTGGAAAGTCCATGGTAATCGTGGTTTCCCTGGGTGTGCTTCTTAAAGTGAATCTTTCGGTTCCGGTGATGGCCCAGGATCCTGAGCCGAGTTCTTTGGCAAGGGAAACGTGCCGGGGATATGCCGGAGAATTGACGATTGACGGGTAAAGTCTTTCCGGAGCGATTGAACCTTCTGTGACGATTTCTCCGTTACCCTCAAAGAACAGTTTGGCCGGGATCATTCCGTTATCATCCGCGTAACTCAAGGTTGATAAAACCAACTGTCTGCCGACGGACTGATATAGGCTGTCATTGTTTCTCTGTGCTTCAGCCATCAGCAGGACACCGGCGGCGATTGAGAGATTCAGATCGATAGATCCATCCTCTTCAACCAGCCAGAGATCGTCTTTAACCCAGAAAATCCTCGGTATTATAAAGACGTCGAAATAGTTCTTCCTCAGAGCGGGATCATTTACCGCGTCATCAAGGGTCAGCTCGTTGGCCTTCTGCAATATCGTGAGTCTGTCGATGATTTCCGTATTGGTGGTATCCGGAGGAGGGGGTCGCCGGGCAAAGTCCACCAGAAGTGACGCTTCCGCTGAGAAACCTGAATCAAGCAGGGTGGTGAGAGCCGATTCAATACCGAAAGCCGGAGATTCATCATTCATTGAAGAAATGAGTATTCTCGCGACCGAACCCAACTGTTGTCTGTGAACACGACTGTGATTTATAATATTCCCCAGATAGGGACTGGGCAGCCAGCCGATATCCTTCGGGGCCCGGTCGGCTACAGACACAACAGACTGGAGTTGAGACGGCAACTGTCCCTGAACTACGGCATCGGCCAGAATTGCGGCAGCCAGACCGTCATCCCACCGCGCCTTGCCTTTTTCATCAATCCACAGGCCCTGACGGGTGTCTATACGGGATTTCCATCCGTTTCGTGTTACTGAGAGCCAATCTTCGATTATCCTCTCATAAATTGCCGGTGAAGGCGCAGTGCCTTGACTGAACCATTCGGAAGTGTTCAGTCCACCGCCTCGATGATCGTCGGTTATTTCAAGAAACGGATCGGCTTTATCCAGCACCACCAGATTAAGGCGGCGCTTTTCAGGATTCCATGAGGAATCACTTGGTAGGGAAGCGATGTACTCCGTATCGGGAGTGGTGATGCTGAGGGTTCCGGGACGGTCCTGGTTGATTGATATTCTAATGCCGTTTTCGGGTTGAAGCGGAAGTTCAATGGAGCGGACCGGTGGGACCGTTGTCGGGATTTCCGGAATGAGAGTTACGGCACTGTCATGTGGATCGGAAAGAATTGTGAAACCGGCCCCTTCGCTCAGGATAACCCGTACAGAACTATCCTCTTTCTTCCATCCTGCTATTTCAAGGTTATGGCGGATACCGTCATCAGTGATAAGGACGGCCTTGTTACTTTTCCGGAATGAGAGTTCCAACCCGTTGGCACTGATTTTCAGCCGTCTGATCTGAGGCGGTGAAAGTGTTGTCCCGATACTGGATCGTCCCTTGACGACAATTCCGCCGACGGCGGTACTGAAACTTTCCACCCTGGTGAAATGAATGGTGAGAAAACCGATTGCCAGTAATATATAGGCCGAAGCAAAAAAGGTCCGGCCGGGAAATGCCCTATTCATTGGGACCTATGATACCGACGTCGGTACTACGGGACAAGGTTGCCCGGGTGTCGATGGGTCGGCTATCATTACTCCCGGTTCTACTTAGGAGATCTCATGTTCCGACATTTCATGAAAGCTGTATTTTATGTCTTCTTCATTTTTACTCTGCTGCTCAGTTCGTGCTATACGTCCAACACATCAGATGAAGGAAATGCTGCAGTAGAAGGTTCTGTAACAAAAGAGAAAACAGATAGCGTATCTGCTGTTGAAGCGGAGAATGCCGCTGAAGTCCTTGCTTCTTTCTATACGGAGACCGACGATTCGGGTGAAGCTCTGGCAGCGCTTGAAGATGCCGGTGTCGAATCCATGGATATCGAGTCCCGTCTTATATATGCGGTTCTTCTCAGAAGCGAGGGGCGTCTGGATGAATCCAGGGATCAGCTCGAATTCATTGTCGGGGAGGATCCTTCCAGAGCTCTTGCCTGGTACAACCTTGCGCTGGTGGAGCATGCTGCCGGTGATGATTCGGCCAGGGATTCATCGCTTGATTCCGCCCTTGCGGCGGATGAAACATTGGCCGATATCTATGCATTCCGGGGAAACCTTGCCATTGCAGGTTCCAACTGGGCCGGGGCCGAGGCGAATCTGCAAAAAGCATTGGAACTGCAGCCCGATTCGATTGAATCAATGATGGGCATGGCCTGGGTGATGGCCAAGACTGAGCGTCTTGAAGAAGCTCTGGCATTATTGGATAAGGCCGTGGAACTCGATCCGGAGTTCGTCTATGTTCGTGTGGACCGGTCCAGGGTCAATGTCGCTCTGAGAAACTACAATGATGCGGAAGACGATCTGGATTTCGCCATAAAGAAAGAACCCACCGTCCCGTGGCATTACCTGGATCGGGCCAGGATCAGGCTTCGTCATTTCCAGGATTATGAAGGTGCGCTGGAAGACCTGGATACCGTTGAGCGTCTGGATCCCGGTAATTTTTTTGCCCTTGTTTATCTGGCAGGTCTGCATGATGAACAACGCCGCTTCTTACTGGCAGGGGACTACTATCGGCGGGTTGTGGATATGCGTCCCGACTATATCTGGGCCTATATGCCTCTTGGTAAGTTCGCCTGGATGGAAGGGGACTTTAATGAGGCCGCAAAATGGTATCAGAAGGCTGCTGCCGAGGATCCTGACGATTTTACCTTTCCGCTCATGGCTGGGCTTTCGATGCTCAGGTCCGGTAATGTGAGAGAAGCGGATAAACTGTTTTCCGAAACACTGAGGATGTTCGAGCAGGGTGAAACCGCTTACGAAGTCGTCAGGTTCTGCGCAGAACGGAATTCGGATTTCTATGCGGTAAATGCCTTGAATAAAGAATCAAATGAGACCTTACGTGAGAGGCTCTGGTTTTATCTGGGTGCATTGTATGAATTTGAAAACAATAATGCCGGCGCATCCGCTGTCTTTCAACGGCTGGCTGAGCGAACCGGTGAGATGGAATACGATCTCGCCTGGGCGGCGTTGTATGGAGTGGAAGGATAAAATGGGTCAATTCAACATCGAAAAAATCTCCGATACACGAACCCTGATAACCCTTGAATCTCGTGAAATCATGTTGGTGGGAACCGCACATGTGTCCGCAGAAAGTCTTGTCGAGGTTAAGGAAGCCATACTGTCCGAAGCACCTGACCATATTTGTGTGGAGATGGATGAGGGACGACTTAAGAATCTTGAGGAAGGCCGACGCTGGTCCGGAACGGACCTGAAGAATGTTCTTCGTAAAGGCCAGGGTTTCATGATGATGGCAAATCTGGCCCTGTCTTCATTTCAGCGCCGTATGGGTGCCGATACCGGTGTTCAGCCCGGAGAGGAAATGAAGGCCGCAGTGGATGCCGCCAGGGAAGGGAATATACCGTTTTCCTGCAGTGACAGGTCGATACAGGTTACCTTGAGCCGAGCCTGGAGACTCAGCGGTCTCTGGTCGAAGATGAAACTGATCTCATCACTCGTCGCGTCGGTTCTCTCAAATGAATCCGCTACTCCCCAGGAAATCGAAGATCTCAAGAAATCGGACGCCATGCAGGGCATGATGAAGGAACTGGCCGACTACCTGCCGGCGGTGAAGGTGGTACTGATTGACGAAAGGGATCAATTTCTCTCGTCGAAAATCTACACGGCACCCGGAAAGAAAACCCTCGCAGTCGTGGGAGCCGCTCATGTACCCGGAATCATCGATCTTCTGCGTGACCTTGATGCAGGCAATCGCTCGAGCAGCACGATAGAGATTGAGAATGTTCCACCCCGGAAATGGATTGGGAAAGCACTTCCGTGGGTCATTCCCGCCGCCATCCTCGGACTGTTTGTTTTCGGAACGTTACGGTCCGGATTCGACAAAGTGCTTGAGATGGGTAAAATCTGGATTCTGGCCAACGGTACCCTGGCCTCTCTGGGGGCTCTTGCCGCACTGGCACACCCCCTTACCATACTCATCAGTTTCGTCGGTGCACCCATAACTTCACTGAATCCCACGATTGGTGTGGGGATGGTGGCCGGTCTCCTGGAATACGTCTTCCGTACACCCAGGGTGCTGGATATGGAAAACCTCAATACGGATATCCTCTCAATCAGAGGTTGGTACCGGAACCGGGTCACCCGGATTCTCCTGGTATTCTTCCTGAGTTCGGTTGGAAGCAGTGTGGGAACCTTCATTGCAATACCCTGGCTGACCCGGATCGCCGGGAGCTGAGCGAGTCGTGGCAGCCCCGAAATCCGGAGCAGCGGGGGAATACCTCATGTCTCAGGGAATCTCTGTTTCCAGGGACAGAATAAGCGACCCACCTCGTCAAACGGGATCGCCCTTGGCGACCCGGTTCCTCGGCGGCTCTCTTTTCTGTCCCTGTTAACGGTATTCTCTCATGAGTGATTTCCTTAAACCGGATTTCACAGTTTCAACGTTTAACACCGGGTTGCTCTCTACATGCTTAGGTGTCAACTCTCAACTTGAATCGCCCCGGAAACTCCGGTGAAAATCTTGTTTCTTCTATCCAGTGCGGAAGTTGGTCAGCAAAACTCAAACGAACTATCTCAAAATTGCAACAACTGCTTTGGAGAGCGGCTGGCTTCCCATCCCAGAGGATGACTGCATGAGAGCTGGTTCGATCTGATATTATGATTCAGCGAGATTCTTACATGAGACACCGAAAAGGGTTTGACTAGATTCTTAGATGAGGTACCAAGTCGGCTGCAGCCCGTTTTGATAATGGAGAAAGTATGTGGACACACTATCTGCATCAGGACTTGTGAAGGAAAGCAGAGCTACCGTGACAGGGAAACATTAAGAACATCAGATAAGGGAGTGAAATATGACATTAAAAGAACAAAGAAAAAAAGATGAAAACCGCTGTGAAGTATGCGTCTGGTTTGAGCTAGATAATAACCAGGCCGGATGGTGTATTCTGTGACTAAATAAGGAGTAAGAAATGGGCAGTTTGAAAAAGAAGTTTAAAAAACAAGAGAAGCCCTTATTTGAAGGATTGCGCCGGGTCTTTTTTGTTGCATTGTTGCCAGGTGGTTATATCGGTGCGGTCATCGGGAGAGGCGAATGGGGACAACGTGGCCCTTTTACTCCGGGATATTACTATGGAAACTACGGGCGCGCTACATTCTGGGGCTCTCTTTTTGGTATTCTTGCCGTCC
>JAUVIY010000354.1 GCA_030592625.1 Spirochaeta sp.
AACTCGATAAAACTCTCAGATCGTAACGAATCAGACCGATTGAAGAAGTAGCGGATAAGGATGTCCGATTAAATTCAAGCTGTTCAACATCAAGTTGGATGTAATTATCATCAATCACAACATGAGTGCTCTCTTCGCCACCCGTCAGAGTAAAATCAACGACGGCAACACGCTGAAAAGCATGGAAAAGCTCTCTTCCGGATTACGTGTCACCCGAGCGGGTGACGATGCCTCCGGTCTGGCCGTATCCGAAAAGATGCGGTCCCAGATTCGCGGCCTCAATCAGGCCAGTCGGAATGCCGCAGACGGCATTTCGTTCATCCAGACCACCGAAGGTTACCTCCAGGAGTCCTCGGACATCCTTCAGAGAATCCGTGAACTGGCCATCCAGGCCTCGAACGGTATTTACTCTTCGGAAGACAGGATGCAGATTCAGGTGGAAGTGTCTCAGCTTGTCGACGAGGTGGACCGCATCGCGTCACATGCTCAGTTCAACGGCATGAACATGCTCACCGGCCGCTTTGCACGGTACACAGGCATGAACAGCGTCACAGGGTCTATGTGGCTGCACATCGGTGCCAACATGGATCAGCGCGAGCAGGTGTTCATCGGAACCATGACCGCCGAAGCCCTGGGCGTTCGGCAAATCGGTACGGGACAGATTATTTCCATATCCACTCCCGAGCAGGCCAACAGGAACATCGGTATCGTTGATGAAGCCCTGAAACAGGTGAACAAGCAGAGGGCCGATCTGGGTGCGTACCAGAATCGCCTCGAGCACGCCATTAAGGGACTGGATGTAGGAGCTGAGAATCTTCAGGCTGCCGAATCCCAGATCAGGGATCTGAACATGGCACAGGAAACCGTCAATCTGACCAAACATCAGATTCTCCACCAGGCTTCCAACGCTATGCTCGCCCAGGCCAACCAGCAGGGTCAGATGGTCCTGCAGTTGCTGCAGTAGAGTCCCACGCGACAATTCACGATTCAGGATGACGACCCCGGCCGCAAGGCCGGGGTTTTTACTTTTTTATCTACTCACTTGACCCCTGCACTACCCCTCCGCTACTTTTTTAAGTCCATGGAACACCCCCCGGCTACAATTCCTGAAGATCTCAAAGCCGCCGCAAGGATATTCGACGAGGCATCCCGGCAGTGCTGGCTTGTCGGCGGTGCCGTCAGAGACGGGCTATTGAGACGCAGCTCGAAAGACTTCGATCTGGCGACTGATGCCGAACCGGAGGAAGTGATGAAATTATTCCGGCGTACCATACCCACGGGCATTAAACACGGAACGGTAACGGTACTGCTCGGATCCCATCAATTCGAGACAACAACATTCAGACGGGACGGGAAATACACCGACGGACGCAGGCCCGATGATGTGGCTTATTCAGGAGATATTCTTGAAGATCTCGCACGCCGGGATTTCACCATAAACGCCATTGCCTGGGACCTGATCAACAGACGCCTGCTGGACCCTCACAACGGCCGTGAAGATTTAAAAAACCGCATCATCAGGGCTATCGGCATACCCGCCGAGCGATTTGAGGAAGACGGGCTCAGATCCATCAGGGCCTGCAGATTCGCAGCTCAGCTTGGATTCACAATAGATTCCGCAACCATGGAAGCCATCGGCCGGACCCTCTCGAACGTTCCTTCCATCTCTGCTGAAAGAATCTGGGAGGAACTGAAAAAAATTCTGATTTCACCGAAACCCTCAACCGCATTCCGTCTCTTCCTGGAAACCGGATTATTGGATCTGCTGCTGCCCGAGATGAAAAAATGTGTGGGTGTGGGTCAGAAAGGTCGTCACGTCCTGGATGTTTTCGATCACAGTCTTACAGCATGCGATCTGGCGGCTCGGGAAAACTTACAGGTAAGAGCTGCCGCACTTTTTCATGATATCGGAAAGCCGCTTGTAAGAAATCAGGATAAGAACGGAGAGATAATCTTTCACCGTCATGATATCACCGGGGCCGAAGTCACAGAATCGATACTACTGAGGTACAAGGCTTCAAATACAGACAGAAACCGGATAACCCGGCTGGTTCGCCATCACATGTTCCACTACACCCGGGATTGGAGTGACGCAGCTGTCCGCAGATTCATGGCCAGGATCGGATTGGACATGCTGGATGATCTTATAGCCTTGAGGCTGGCGGATGCTTCAGCAATAGCCCCGGACATGCCGGATTCCACGGCTCATCTCAGGAATCTGATCGAGCGAATTGACGAGATTCTCGAAGCCGAGGCCGCATTAAGTATCAGAGACTTGAAGATTAACGGTGGTGATCTGATGAAAGTACTCGGCGTCAAACCAGGTCCTGTTCTGGGAACTTTGCTGAATTACCTGCTGGATTGCGTTCTTGAGGATCCGGAAACCAACGAACACGATCGTCTGATGGATCTGGGAAGACGATGGCTGGAGGTTTACGGCTAATCGGACGTTAAGGACTCATAGGCCAGTCTGGCCGCTTCCTGTTCCGCCGATTTTTTGTTTCCACCCATTCCCGGTCCGAAAGTATCACTCTGGACGATGACATTCATCCAGAATATCCTCTGGTGGTCAGGACCGGTTTTCCGCTCCAGTATATATTTTGGATAACTGTGATAACGCTTCTGGACGATTTCCTGAAGCAGGGTTTTATAATCCTTGCGATGTCTGTTGGCAAGAACCGTTTCGATCGGATCTTTCAGGTATCGTAGAATGAAACGGGACGCCTTCTCGTAGCCCGCATCAAGATGCCAGGCGCCGATGAGGGCTTCCATACTGTCTGAAAGCAGAGCTTTCTTGGTTCTTCCTCCGGAAAGTTCTTCACCTTTTCCAACATGGACGATGGAATCGATACCAAGACTCAAGGCAATATCGGCAAGGGATTCCTCACTCACGACATGCGACTTGATTCTGGCCAGGTCGCCTTCGGGGCGGTCCGGCAGTAAGCGGAAGAGATAATCGGCGACAACGATTCCGAGAACCGAATCCCCAAGGAATTCAAGCCGTTCGTTGTTATCGATGTCTTCGGTGGTTTCGTTGACGTAAGACCGGTGACAAAAAGCGAGGTCCAGAAGATCAAATCTTCTGAACCTCAATCCAGCTTTTTTCTGAAAAAGCGATAATTCTTTCCGTC
>JAUVIY010000078.1 GCA_030592625.1 Spirochaeta sp.
CAGTGTGCTGTTCAAACCGGTATCCAGTGGGTGGAAACAGGGCTGAGTCCAGCAACGGGCGGGTAATATCGCTGGTATTGGGTATCAGAAGGACGTAGGTCTGCCGGGGAACGTGCAGGAGTAAACGGTGAGTTCAGGCGATCCGGCTCGAATCCCGGAGGCGACCGGCCAATCTTTATCAGATGGCGTAGGATGTGTTTGATCTCGTCAGGATTCTCGATTATGGCGATAACCGTCATTTCCGCACCACATCGTGAACAGATGAAAGGATCCACCTCATAGACCTTGGCCAAGAGTCGGGCCAATGACCTTGGGTGCGGTAGGCATATAGCCCGTACCGGCGTATTAACTGTACCCCCTTCGGCGGGATATGCTGGGTGAGTTCGGCGAGGAAGTCGATGGCTTCAAACACTATTATCAATACTAAATCCCGAATGTCACCATGAGAGGAGATTTCGGGCGAAGGATCTATTGAGAAGATCTCTCTCGACAAAGAGCTTGATGATGCGACGCCGGAAAATCTCAATGAATGGGTTAGAGTCCGGAGAACGGAATATAGAAGAAGGTTCCTTCATCATCGAAGCCGCCTTTGAGGGCAATTACGTGGTGGTGTGGATTCCATCGGAGCATATCCCCGAATGTCTGGTAGGTAATGACCATCCCGGTCAGAAGTGGCCGGCCGGCGGCTTTGTTGTAGAACTCGCGCAGAAGTTGGTAGATAAGCTTCGAGACATCCGCGAACAGACTTCGATCATGGTGAAAAAACGGACGAAGCGCTGGGGTGGGTACCTGTATCCTTTTTTATTCCCTATTCACAGGGTTTTTTGGTTTTCTATCCATCTTTCCACATCACGGCGCATTGCTGAATCTTCAAGATATTCCTTCTAACTCAGATCGGAAAACAGATGGGAATCTTCCAGTTCAGTACCGAGAAAATCCAAAATAAACAGGCACCTGTTTTTATCAATTGGGCTCAACAATCGGGACCGGGCTTTTAGCAGGTCTCGGACAGCCATGCGCCAACAATGTTACTACTTGCGTCACGATAGCCTCACCTGTGTGCAATCCATGAAACATTGTTCTTGCGGGTTCATGATATCCTCTCTGGTGATGTGATGTTTTCCAGAAAAGTTTGTTCATGAACCCGTTTCTGTCAAGCTTCTTGATGCTCCAAGCCCTAATGCAGTCCTACCGGCCGACTTTTCTCATCGATTTATGGAAGACCTGTTCTTGGTCTGGCATTTTTACCCTATCGTTGATTGATGTACAGAATGAAAGTTCATCACCAATCATGGTGGAGCAAGTGATCGCCAAAGTAAGCCCACTGGCCCTTTTGGACGGCAGAGAAAATCATGGACATGGGTGTGATGCCCTCGATTTGGGAGAGGTCTCCGTCAATTAAGGGTGTGCCATAAGCCAGGGGGAAGCGCACCACCCTGACCGGCAGCCTGTCCTTGTACGAGAGAGCCACTTTCTCCGCCTCGGTCTTCGCCCTGGAATAAGCCATATTTTCGGGTTGGTAGGGATAGGTCTCATCAGCAGGTGGATTCTTGATATTACCCATCACGCCGCAAGTGCTGACATGGACAAAGCTTTTAACGCCACCCTGACTTAGGCAAGCCTCCATCAAGTTACGCGTGCCGTCTACATTGATGCGAAAACAAATATCTTCTGGCGTGTCCATTCTTCCGCCGCCGCCCAGGTGGAAGACAGTATCCACACCTTTCACTGCCTCCCCAAGCGAATTCTTATCGGTCAGATCGCCTATAACTAATTTCGCTCCCAATCCACTCAAGAATTGGACGGCTGCTTTGGGGCTTGAGTGGCGGACGAGACACTTTATATTCTCACCCTTTTCGGTCAGGTCTTTTGCCAGATGGGTGCCGATGAAGCCGGTCGCGCCGGTGATTAGTATTAATTCATTTGTTTTCATTGTGGGATTCTCCTTCTTTTGCTTTACACATTTTCTGGATGTCGCTCCGCCTTTGATTTCGAACGTGTAGCACTCAATCGACGTATCAGAAAAATATCTAACGGCGGTTGAGTAAAATGACAGCATTACCGTCATTTGTATCGATACCATGCCCTTCAGGGTAAACCTTAGCGGAATTTATAAATTTTTAAGTAAGTGAAACATGCCTAATTCATTTCCCCTTACCTCCTATCATTATCTGGCGGCGGAGTTTGGCTCGTAGCAAGGCGTGAATCAGGTCAGCCGTTTCCTTGAGCTGCTGAGATCGTTCTAGCGTTGGTTTTGCTGAACCAGCCAGCTTATAAAATAGATTGAATTCTTCCTGAACCGACATTCGCATTGCTGCCCCATAAGTAGAAAAATCATCCAGACTGGCATTTAGTTTTAACTCTTGGGCAATCAACTCTGCCACTTTAAGGTCATCTTCGTCGTAGTAGTGCTGCCCGTCGCCGTTTGCGTGGGGAAAGAGTAACCCCATCTCTTCTAGGCGGGCGATGGCGGCGGGAGAGAGATCAGTGTTCTCAGCTAATTGCACTCGACTGAGGGGGGTGAAATCAGGGTCGTAGCTCAAGGGGCGATAGAGCGATTCCAGAAAGGCGATCTCGGCTTCTTGATCTTTGGCGTGTTCCAGCTTGGCAAGCATTTGACGGATCACATTCAGTGGGTAATGACGTTTTGATTGAAGGTGTTTGATCAGTCGAATGCGAGCGATGTCGTCATCGCTGTATAAGCGGTGTCCGCCAGATGTGCGTTGGGGATGAAGCAACCCCGCTTTCTCCAGGAAACGCAGGCTACTGGAGGTGAGGTCGGGGAATTCCTTTTGCAGTAACGCCACAACTTTGCCGATACTCATATATTTCTTTACGTCCATGTTTGGCTCCCAAATATAAACTTCAAGTTGAAGTTTATATTACCAAAGCCTAAGTCTAAAGTCAAGGTTTAAGTTTGCGAGCGTCGGGGCGTGGTGTAGCTTTATTACATCTGCCTCAAAAATGGAAAGATCTCCACATTACCCGATACTGTAATCAGTCAGCTATGTTCAACTTCACCAAGGATCTACTGTTAGCCATCTTTAAAATCGTTACGACCAAGCGTAAGAATCTGATTTTCATGCTGTTGATGCTGCGAAAGCAGAATGAGATTCTGAAACGGCAGATCGAATCTCGGAATGAACGGCTTCGCCCATCCTCCTCCGATCGCTGTCACTGGCAATGATCTCAGCTGTATCAACGTTGGCCAAATCACATCTTCAGATATTCAAGCCGGATACAGTCCTGGCTTGGCAACGGAGATTGATTTCCAGGAGTTGGACTTACCCGAAGAGGAAGCCAGGACGGAAGCCTGTAACTACTGAGATCAAGAACCTGATTCTGGAGATGAAGAATGAAAACAGCTTGTGGGGCTGTCGAAGAATTGCTGACGAACTGGTCAAACTAAGAATCGATATCCATCACACGACGGTCAATCGAATCATTCAAGATTTCTGCAAGAAAGGAATGATCGCCACGTCAGGCTCATTGTGATTCTCTGTACGGCATGGATTTCATGACAATCGATACAATCTTCGGCAAACGGTTCTATCTCTTGATCGTCCTGAAACTCAGCACTCGAGAAATAGTTTATCGGGATATCACTGAGTACCCAACTAAAGAATTCGTTCGGCAGAGGATTATCGAGATTCAGGATCGGAATCCTGGACAGAAGTACCTGATTCATGACAACGCACTTCAGTTCACTTCAATCGAATATCCGGCTTATGGAATTGAAGGAGTTCTCACTTCGGTTGGTGCTCCGATTATGAATGCCTACATCGAACGGGTGATCGGAACAATTTGGAGGGAGGCTTTGGACCACTTCCTTCTGGTCTCAGAGAGGCAAATCCGGAATGTTGTTTCAGAGGAGGTTTTTTCAAAACCCGCTGATTTTTGAAAAAACCAAGACCTTTAGAAAAGTTATTTTGTTTCATATAAACAAAATAACTTTTCGACCCAATAACGAGATTCTTACAAAATGGCTATTTTAAAAGAATCTCAGAGTATATCGATTACTACAATCGACTTCGGCCTCATCAGGGAATTGCGAGTATTCCAGCCGGCAGAAAGACGGTAGGTGATGGCAAGAAAGTTAAACTGCCAATACTGTCGGGATTGCATCATCACTATTATCGAAGTAGTGCCTGAAACCGGCCCAGATGTAATAAAGCTACGGCACGGGGTAGTTCCGGCGAGCAGGACGTTCCGGAGATTTTAGTTTTTCGCTAATGATCGTTAGATGTCCCACCCCGTATCAGTAAACGAGGTGGATAGATTTACCGCGCTTAGAATCAGGCCGTCTATACCTGTACTTCTTTTCTCTCAAAATCGGAATATCAGCCCGATATGCTGGGTAGAGAACTGGGAAGGACCTCCGGAGGTCTGCACGTAGTGGTAGTCCGCACCGATCTCAAGAGCCAGAAAGCGGTTCAAATCGAAATCCACACCCAGACCGGCATTGAAACCGAATGCAATGTCGTTCCCGGGAAAGTACAATCCCGGGCCGGCACCGACGAACACCCGAAGACTCCGGTTCTGCCTCAGGAAATAACGGACGTTGGCAGAGATATTGATGAAATAAGAGTCTGCGGTTCCTGAATTGCTAGCGAAAAAGTGCTGGTACCCCAGAATGGCATTCAAACTGATCTTCGAAGTCATTTCCCACCCGAAATCGGCGAAGAACGACACCCCCGGTCCGACGGTATTGGCGAGGGTATCAAGGGGGATCGCAGCCCCGGTATGAACTCCCGCCGACATCCCCTTATATTCTTTGGATTCGATTTCCAGCCCGATGTCCACTTCGTCCTCTTCGCCGATTTCAATGACATAGAGAGTGTCGCTGATCTTTTCCGCGTTCTCGATACCGTCAAGCCATTTTCGAACCTCATCATCGTGGTAGAAGATGTATCCGAAGGAGGCGATGGGCTCGAACATCGTGTATTCGTTTCCGTTGATGGTGAGCGAATCTCCGGTGTCGTAGTAGGCGTAAACCAGGTATTCCAGGAAGGAATCGGTTCCGGTTGGTTCCTCCGTCTCGATTCCGTTGACCATTTTCCAGTAGGCGCCGGTCCTTTTCGGGGCCGCGATCAGACCTTCAGCGGCTTTCATCGCCTTCGGGTCGATTTCACGATCCTCAGTCCATTCCTGTTTGACGATTTCCAGAATCACCCTGTGTTTTTCCATATTTTCCGGCGGCGCTCCGATTCCAACCGCACTGATTCTGGCCGTATCATTCACCGTGGAACTTACCTGGAAATTTATATTGTTCCAGTAACTCTTCCGGACGATATTCCCGTCGGCAGCGAAAATTTCCGCATAGACACATTGGTGGTCCTGAACATCACGGAAGTGCTCATAATAGCCGTCCCCGGAGGTGACGTCCCAGTTCATATGGAAGAGATCGTCCCCCCCGCCGGGAACCGGCTTTGAACCCGTCGGATTCGTATACGGCGTCGTCGGGGATGTCTCGGGGATGATAGTCCAGTTTCCATCCTGGAGCAGGGTGGCGCCCCACTTGGCGACACGGAAGAGCACTTTAACGTTGTCGATATCACCGGTGGCGTTGTTGTGGACCCTGGCCGCCATAGGAATTGTGAAAGGGTCCGAATCGATGTTGACTGTATTCAGGATGTTGAATCCGTCCCAGATGCCGATGTCCGACCAGCTGTTGAAATACACCCCCGTGCTGTCCCCGAATGCCGAATCCCGCCGGGCACCGCCCCACTGCCAGGCCGGGAAATTCGTTGCGGCGGTCAGGCTGCCTTCCGCCCAGGGGGCTTCCCTGGGCCATCGGAACTGTGTGCCATAGTCCTCCATTCCGAAGGTATCGGTCCTGTCGGTAACCCGAATAACATTGGCATAAAAGAGGAAGCTGTCGGTCAGGTCCACCCAGTTGGCCCCCCCCTCGGCAACCTCAATGGGAACCCGCAATTCGACATGCCAGGAGTAGTTGTCCACCCCTTCCTCGAAGGAATGCACCCGGGCGTAGAAGCCCGGATCGGCCTCTGTGGCCGCTTCGGTGATGCCCGAGGTAATCTCCGACCAGCTGTCGCTGTCCTGGTAGTACAGGACGGCCTGGGGTGCCTGATTGAAATGCATGCCGTCTGCCGCACCCTCGCCGGCGCCGGCGTCGTCATGGACCGGGAAGATGGAGAGCCGCCGATCGTTCGCCGGAGTCGGGGTCGCTCTGTCCGGCCGGAAGGTGAGTACGATGACGTCGTCCGCGTCGAACGCCGAGTCGTGATTTACTTCAAAAGAGAGATAGAGGTAGGGAGACAAGGTTAAGTTCTGAGGGCGGAGACACTGAATCGCCACCGGATTATCGGTGCCGCTGGCGAAGGTTGCCCGGAAGGCGTTGTGCCATCCCGTCTCAATGACATCATCGCCGTTTCCCTCCAGAATCCCGTCTCCATCAGTGTCTGTGGGCACAAGGACTCCGTCGATAACCGGAAAACCCGGCTCTCCCGGCAGCGCGGCCATCGGTGGGAAATTAATGTTGTCAATGGGAGTGACGTAAATGTCATTCGAAGTGTAGGTGCTTGATAATCCGTAGTCGTCGGTAATAGTCAGTTCGACGTTTTGCACCCCCGTTTCGGTATAGTTGTAGTTCGTTGTGTGAGGGGACGCATCATTCGAATCCCCGGTATCGAATTCACTTCCGTCCACCTTCCAGCTCAAGGTGTAGTCGGTTGCATTCGCATCGTTGTCCCCATCCCCTTCGGTGAAAGGATCGCCATGGTCGACGTCCGCGTTAAAATTTACGAACAGCGGGCCGTCGCCGTGCGGCGGAACGGTTACCGGAGAAAGAATCCTGATACCGGAAGGGGCCTTCGGCGGATTCTTGACATACAGAACACAGGAATCAGTGGCAATGCAGCCGTTGGCCGCGGCCCGAATAGTGACGGAGATGTCGTACCGGGCGTTGGGGTCCCCGACGGGTACAGCATCCAGAACGTACGGATCGGGATTCTCGACGGTTTCCGCAGGCAGCGCCGTGCCGGATCCGTTGAAGTCCCAAGTGAACGACTGCCCCCCGGCGATAGGATTCTCCCAATCCGAGTTCGTAAGGCCGAAATCGATGCTGCCCCCGCTGTTGATGAGGTACTCCCCGGCACTGCTGATAGAGAGAATTCCGCCGGGAGGGGGGAGGGTAACAGTGGGTTCCTCGATATCGACATCGACAGCGCCGACGGGAATTCCCGAAACCAGGACAACATCGACCCCAGATATGTCTGATGCAGAAGTAATGACATCGAGATTATGTCCTGCGGTCATACCGGTGACGGTAAAAGTCCAATCTTGTGTCGAGGGGAACTGACCGTAACTTCCGGCGGTCACGTGGGGATTTACCCAAAAAGTCAGGGTAATGACGCCGGAAGAAACGGAGGTTTCGATATGGACCGTCCCGGCGAAGGGGCTGCCGATTTCCCCGCTTAGATCCCACACGTAATTTGTATTTGTGTTATGCGATAAGACAGCTGGATCGGAAGTTCCGTCGTGGCTGAGTTCATAACTCAGCGATGTCGAATCGATGGTCACGTCATTGGTATCCACAACAACGACTACTTCATGAATATTCGATCCCGACGGAACTTGGAAAGTGCAATTCAAGCCGTCGACATTTTGATAGGCTGCGCTGTCTCCCAGCAAAGGAAACAAACAGAACAACAGGTGACACGTTCCAAGTATGAAACCTTTTTTCATTCCTGATCTCCTTTTTTTATAACGGCTCTCTAATCTCTTGTATAAACGAATCCGGTGCCCGCATCGGTACCACCTAACGAGTTTGTATCCGAGTAGGCCCCGATAACCATGCGGGTTCCATGGACGGCGACAGAGTTCCCAAAATAGTCATCATTCTCTCCTTTGGAATAAGCGAGTCGAGGTGTCTTGTAGATCCAGTTATCTCCGTATTTCTCGAACATATAGACACAGCCGACATTGGCGCCACTGGAAGTACCCGGTGCACCGATGGCGGCCACCCGGTCGGTCACGGAAACGGACCATCCGAAACTATCTGACGCAACAACACCGGTAATTGACTGTTCGCTATGGAATCCCCAGGTCGACCCGTTGAGTCTGTAGAAATACACCGTCGACGAATTAGGCGCTCCGATGATGATGTCACTACCGCTAATTGAGACCGAGGTACCGTAGAGCCCTGTTAATCCCGAAACCGGAGGTTCAACGCTTTTATCAGGCAGCCAGTTGGTTCCGCTGCGTTCATAAATTTCCGCCGCACCGTCAAATGAGCTGGTTTGCGGAACTCCGACGACCGCATAATCGCCGAACAACGACACGGAGTACCCGAACTGATTTGAAGCCGAGGGGTCAAGGTCTTCCTGGAATACCCAGAATCCCGAATCTCTATAGTAAATTCTTGTCTTATTGGCTCCATAGTCTCCGACGATGGCGTAATCACCATAGACGTCCACTGCCTCTCCGAAATGCACGGCTCCGGTCTCAGTACGACTCCAATCCCTCGACCAGGTACTGCCGATCCGCTTGAAAATCTCGATCTGATGTACCGATCCACCGGAAGCACCGACAACCGCATAGTCTTCGGTGATGGCGACGGCAATTCCGAAATTGATGCCCGATGTTGTGTTGATGGACTCGAGCTGTGTTAGAAACTGCCAATCATCTCCGTTTCTGACATAAATATATGCAACGCCGTTGAAGTAGGTTGAATCATTAAGCGGAGCACCGATTATCATATAATTGGCGGATATGTCTACAGAAACACCGAACTGATCCCCTGCCCCGCCCTGCATCAGCGGCGCCTGAGATAAACTCCATGTTGGTGGATCCGAGAGTTCCATAATGGTGGATTTCAGTGCCAACGGTTCGCAGCCGATCAAAAGGATCGTCATAATGATTCCGATTACAGTAAGTGTTCTTGCCATTTTCTTCTCCTTGGTCATAGAGACCACAGCCAACGGTTTCAACTGCAAATACATTGACATGTAATGGAAACCGGATTCGAAAGAGTATCGATAGCAGATGCCGAGACCTTCACGTCTTGGCCGGAAAGGCCGGTGACGGAGAAGGTCCAGTCCTGGGTCGATGGGATAGACCCGTAGCTGCCGGCCGTAACTTTCGGATTCAAATAAAAAGTCAAAGTGATTTCACAAGAAGAGAACGCAGTCTCAACAAGGACCGTCCCGGGCAGCGCTGAGCCGGTCTCAGTGCTGAGGTCCCATGTAAAGTTTGTATTCGCGTTGTTAAAAAATGTTCTCGGGGCAGTCGCGCCGTCGTGAGTAAGCGTGTAGGTCAGATCCACCGAGTTGACGGTGGCGTCGTTGGTATCCACCACTATAGTCACTTCATGGATATTCAGTCCCCCCGGTACAGTAAAGATGCAGTCCACTCGATCCGCGCTCGTGCAGGAACATGGATCCGGTGGAGCGACATCCATTTTGCAGCCGGCCAGCAGCAAAAAGGAGAAGATTCCGAAAGCACATCCTATTCGTCCCACAACATCACATCCTTTTCGTCGGCCATATTCGAGGCCCGGGCAATCTCTTCCTGCCTGAGTTCCAGATAGGCGAAGCGTTCGGAAAGTGAGGTGTCGACATCCTTCAATTTCCGATAGTATTTTCGGACGAAACTGTAGTTCTCCAGTTCGTGATGAACCCTCGCCAGGCCCACCAGAATTTTCGCGTTACCATTGTCCAGTTCATAAGCTCGTTCGTAATAATCGAGGGCATCGAAGTATTCCCCCTCCAGATACAGAATGTTGCCCATATTCATCA
>JAUVIY010000014.1 GCA_030592625.1 Spirochaeta sp.
ATCATTCCGCCTGGCATCAACGCCGATATCTCCGGAATTCCACTGCTCGGGGGCATGGAAAACAAGACCGGAGCCGGTAATGAGAGAGCCCCTACCTTAAGCGTCAGAGGCGTGGCCATCATGGGCGGTATCGAAATAAAACGGAAAGAACTCAAGCGGAAACATCGGTAAGAACCACGCCGGGAACGCTGTATCTATATCGATGATTCGATCGTCTGTTCCACCTCTTCACAACCGCTGCGTACCGCAAGGTCCAGCGGCGTTTCTTCATCGACATCAACAATTGAAGGATCAGCATCGGCTCCCAGAAGCATGGCCGCCAGATCGGGATTGCAGGAAAGAACCGCATAGTGCAGAGGGACCCGACCGTCCTTGTCGGGAAGATCGGGGTCGGCACCGGCATTGAGTAAAGCTGCCGTCACTAAAATATCACCGGTAATAGCGGCGTAATGCAGGGCGGTACGTCCCTCTTCGTCCCGGGCGTCGACATCGGACTCTTCGGATATCAGTTCTTCGATTCCCCTTATATCGCCAACATCGGCAGCTTCATGCATAGCCGTCGTTCTACCTGTGGGAACTCCGGCGCAGGATACCAGAAAAAAAAGAAATACTGTGACTGATTTCATGAGACCTTCATTCTATTCCTATCGGAACAGATGGCGCCAGTCCCGGGGTATGCGGCTCACTGGAACGAAATAGGTGAGCTGTGCCGCATCCTGACTCACGACGAAAGTAGGCAGACCCAGGAGCCGCCAGCGGCCATCGCTCACCGCTCCGCCGGAACTGCCTCCGGCGATGACGGCGTCGGTTTTGAGTATGAGTCCCGAGGGAGTGCGTTCTCCACCGGAAAGTATTCCCCGAGTCAACGTAATGTAAGACCGCGACAGTCCGGAGCCCATCCAGGGATATCCCGTGAGGAGCAGCGGATCACCGATGTTCAGGGCCTCGGGATCTCCCAGCCGCCACGCCGGAAATTCGTATCCGGCGGGAAGAGGGCGACCCCATTTGTCACCGGTAATCCGAACCAGGGCCAGATCGTCTTCAGGACTGCTTCTGATCACTTCAGCGGTGAACAGCTCCTGGGGAGCCTCATAAGCATCAAGGGATACCGCGACGATGATTTCCGGGACTTCTATCCCGCCATCGTTAACCACCACGTGGTGATTTGTCAGTATCAGGCCATCGCTGCTCACCAGACATCCCGATCCGATACCCGCGGAGTTCACAAGCTGCACCGTTGCCAGACGGACGGCTTCAGGACCGTCGTCGGGAGTCGGGATTTCGGGCAAAGCCGGTGTGGAAAAAGGAGGATCCGTCCCCAGTTCGGCCGACAGACGAACCGGCACGGGTAATCCGGGATTTGTCGCCTCAAGTACAGTCAGGTAATAACGTCCGGGGGATATGAATCTGTCCGTTTCATTCAACCGAATCGTTTCCCGACCGAGGTATGTATCGGCGATGACGAGATAGCCATCCCTGACCGGGGCCGGTTCTTTCCGGGAGAGAAAGAGATCGATATCTCCGGGAGTGTCGAGAACATCAATATGAAAGGCTTCGGTCCCCCGGGGGATGTCCAGAGTGAAATGAGCCAGATAACCGTTATCACTGTTCAGTTCAAGCTCAACCGGTTCCCCGGGAACAAGTGCTTGTGCCATATCCCCGGCGTCGAAGACTTCGTAGACCAATGAAAACGGTATCGAGGAAAAAGGCTTCCCGTCCTCCCGGGGCATTTCGTCCCAGTTATAAGCCACATCCAGATAATAGCGGCCGTTGGGGAACCAGGTTTCATACACCTTGTAGAGATGGAGTTCCTCGAGCCAGGCATCGCTTTCGGAAAAGAAATCCGCCTGATCGTAGTCATCCATTTCCTGACCGTGTCGCAGGTAAAGGTCCAGGTCGGCATTGGCTTTGGTAATACGGATCCTTACCGCCGATGCAGAAGACGGAACATCGAGGAGATAGGTCCGGTAGCTGCTCTGCTCGTTTGCCGGCAGAATGAGACCCTGCACAGTTTCACCGGGAACCAGAATGGGATATCTCGGGGACTTTGCAGCCAGAGGCAGGGCAACGGTGATTGAAATTATCAACATGAAGACGAGGCTTCGGCCGAGATGGCCGTGGCGGCCGCAGACCCCGGTAAAGAACAGCTGTAACGGATTATTCATGATTTCTCCTGTAACCGGGCCGGCCGGTATTCGTTTGCTCCAGGCGAATAATGTTGCCTATATCCATCGTCACCTCTCCCAGTTCCAGCATGGCGTTGATGGGGCTCACTGAAACGAAGCGATCCAGGTCGGAGGGTACCAGAGCCACCGTGGAAAGAATACCCGCCGCCAGGAGGCGGGCCCGCCGGGTGCCGAGGAGAAGAGGTTCGTCAGGAGTCCACCAGGAGCGGCCGTCGAAGAAGGCCGCGTTGGCGTAGGAAAAATCCGTAATCCTGCCGTCTGAAACGATGAGCGCCGTGTCCGCCCCGGCCGCCCGGGCCCGCCGGGTCAGTTCATCCAGTTCGGGCCGATCGACGGTTTTATGGGCATAGCTTACCGAGCCTCCGTCCACCAGGGCCGCCGATCGGCAGGGCTTCGGCTTGTATGGCACGGCCTTTACACTGCGGATTTCCGTATCGTAGAGAACCCGCACTTTCCAGCGGCCCTCCCCGATGGAGGCTGAGGCCTGCTCGAGGGCGCCCTTGAGGCCTATAGGCGCCTCAATACCGAACAGTGCCCTCCGAGACCGCGCCATCCTCTCGATGTGAGGTTTCAGGTCGTCGAACCGACCGTCATCGGCACGGATGGTTTCAACCAGAAGGGGCATAGATTTTCGCTTCAAGCTCGGCATATTCTGCTTCCATGTCACTATAAATGGTAATACCTCCGCCACTCTTGTAGACAAGCTTCCCGTCATTTAATTTCTCGACAAATCGTATCATCACCGCGCTATCCAGGCTGCGTCCGTCAAAAACGCCGAAAACCCCGGTATACCACCCCCTCTCATACCCCTCGGCCTTCCGTATAATCTCGCCGGTGCGCTTTTTCGGGGCCCCGGTTACCGAACCGGCAGGCAGCAGCCGCTTCAGTATAGTACCGGTGCGATTTCGCCAATCGGGTCCCAGCTCACCGGATACCTCGGAGCTGACCTGCAGCAGATGCCGACCCCGGGTCTTCACTTCCGTGATGAATCGGAACCGCGGAACCGAAATCCTTCGGGCCACTATCCCGAGGTCGTTCCTGATGAGATCCACGATGGTGACATGTTCCGCTTTTTCCTTCTCATCGGCCAGGATCTTCCCGGCAGCATCAGGTAGAGAGGCATCGATGGTCCCCTTCATCGGAAAAGATGAGATTCTCCCTTCCTCGCCGATACTGACGAAACGCTCCGGGGAAAACACAGTCAGAGACCCAGGTACCAGGAGCCGGAAAGGAGCCCGGGCGCATTCTGCCAGACGTTCCAGCGAGAGATCGGTATCGAGGACGGAGGGGAAAGTGAGATTCGCCAGCCAGGATTCACCATCTTTCTGGGCTCTGTGAATGATGTCAAAACCCCGGCGATAAGTTTCCCGGGAAACCACCCGGGCGTTAAAGCGGAATGATCCTCCAATGGGGTGAATCTCTCCGAGGGTTCCGGCACCTTCCATGTTCCAGAGTATTCCTTCAGATACGGCATCAGGAAACTCCTTCACAACCCAACGCTCCGCCCAGGCATCAATGATGAATACAAAAGGGATTCCCGAGGCAGCCATCCTGTTCATTTCGGCCGCACCATCGGCGGCATCGACGGCACAGGCGTCGAGAAACAACATAAGCCCCATACTAATAATTCACGCTTGTCTGGCCAACCCGCGATTGCTCAGGATATAGTCACGAATGATTCTCGATGAAATTGACTACACCAGATACGCCGAACTCCTCATTGATACAGGAATCAACCTCCGGAAAGGCCGGAATCTGATGATCCGTTACCATATCGGAGGGTCCCTTCTGGCCCGGCGCTGTGCCGAAGTGGCCTATGCCAGAGGCGCCGCATGCGTGGATATGCGGCTCCACGACCTTCATATTCTCAAATCCCGTATCGCGGCCCAGGCCGGAGATGAAAAGGCTCTGGCGGCCTCTCCCGGGTGGCTGGACGCCTGGCAGGATACCGTTCTGAAGGAAGGTTGGGGATATCTGGCCCTGGAATCCTATGAGGATGCAGGCCTGCTTGCCGATGCCGATCAGAATGCCATGATGCTCCATGAAAAACTTCAGCAGGAAAAGATCCGCCGGTTCCGCGATGCGGTAACAAGCCACAAGATTCCCTGGTGTGTGGCCGGTGTTCCCGGTCCTGCCTGGGCCGAGCGTGTTCTGGGAAAAAGAAAGTCCACTGCTGACCTCTGGTGCATGCTCCAACCCATTCTTCTCCTGGATCGGGATAATCCGGCACTCGCGTGGAAGGAAAAGGCGGGGTTCCTCGTCGAACGGGCAAATAAGCTGAACAGCTTGAAACTGGATGCTCTGCGTTTCACAGACGAGGGAACCGACCTTACCATCGGCCTGTTGAATACCTCGAAGTGGATGGGCGGTCCCGAAGAAACCGACGGCCGGTTCAACATGCCGAACATCCCCACAGAAGAAGTTTTCACCACCCCGGACCGCATGCGCTGCAGCGGAATCGTCCACATCACCCGTTCGGTGGAAGTACGGGGCACTCTCGTCAAAGGCGCCGTACTCACCTTCAAGGATGGTATCCTGGTGGATTTCGACGCCGAAGAAGGCCGTGACGCCCTGGCCGGATATGTGGAAACCGACCCCGGAGCCTGTAGACTCGGAGAGGTGGCTCTGGTGGGAGAGGACTCGCCAATCGCGATGAGCGGGCTGACATTCGGATCCATACTTTTCGATGAGAACGCATCCTGCCACATCGCCCTCGGTTCAGGTTATGTCACCTGTCTTGCCGACGGTGAAAAGCTGGATACCGATGAAAAGAAAGAAGCCGCGGGCTGCAATGTGTCCCTGGTTCACAGGGATTTCATGATCGGCTCTTCTACCACCACCGTAACGGGAATCAGCCGGGACGGCCGGGAGACAATTATTATCCGGAACGGGAAATTCCTGATTTAAACCAGACGGACTATAAGAGTTACAACGCCACTCAGAATCGTAACAAATGTCGCTGAGAGAAAGGCATACACCCAGCCGAACTGCTTATCAACCCTGGCAAACCGGTCATTCATATCCTGACGCTGACTCTCGAAACGCTTGTCGACCTTTTCAAAACGCTTGTCAACCTGCTCAAAACGCTTGTCGACCTGCTCAAAACGCTTGTCAATCTGCTCAAAGCGTTTCTCCATCAGATTGAATCCCTGCTTCATCAGCTCCTGCTGGTTTTTCAGTGATTCTTCCACCCGGATAATCCGTTCCCGCTGATCAAACTCACGGTCACCAATCCATTCATGAATGTGCAACTGAACAATTTTGCCGATACTATCCAGTTGTTCCTGAGTGAATTCCACAGCCGTTTCTCCCATAGTATTTCTCCCTTCTGTACTTAAAAACGGGAGAATGAGTCACATCACTTCAGATTATAACGAAATATTCCCGGATTCGACAGTGCAGGACAAGAAATCACTTCATCCATCATCCTCCGGTACTCCGGAGGTCAGTCTCACCAAGCAGCCAGACAACGGTGATGATTGTGACCTGGAAGTCTGCGATGGGAAAGCTGATCAGCAAACCACTCAGTCCGAAGAATCTCGGCAGAATGAGGAGAAGGGGTATGAGGAGAAGAAATTGCCGTGAGAGGTTCAGGACGAGACTCGGGAACGGCTTGCCGGGCACCAGGAAATAGGAGCAGCCGATAATCTTGATTCCTATGAGAGGAAAGACCGCGAGGAAGAATCGCATGACGTAGGCCACGGTGGTGAATATACCGGCGAAAAACCGGGGCATAAGAAAAAGCAGCAGAAAACCGACACTGGTGTATGCGGTGGCGTATACGAGGGTAAGCTTCAAGGTTTTCCGCACACGGTCGAAGAGCCTGGCTTCGTAATTGAATCCTGCGATGGGCTGGAATCCCTGAACCGCGCCGAAAAGAGGCATGAAAAGGGACTTGAGGAATCCAGTGTTTGGCCCTCACCTGTACAAGAGTTTTTCGCATCACGAAAAATCGGGAAGCGAAGAGAAAAGCCGGGAATTGACCGGTAATGGTGGCCCATGCGGCATCCGCCACTCCCATTTTATGGGGCCCAGGATGATATTGGTGACCGCACCGATGAGCATCACCATCATCGAAACCTCAGCCTTGCCCTCGGCGCGGAGCAGGTTGTTCGAGGTCATAACCAGGAGTATGACGCTTAAGTAATCCCGGGCATAATTCTTCAAGGATTCGGAGGCCCCCGGCAGGTTGAGCAGGGGTTCCAGGAAAACCAGTCCGAGGACGAGAATGAGCGTGCCCGAGACAAGGGCCATGGCGAAAGTGGCGGGTACGGACATCTTCACCAGAAGTTTTCCAATAGGAGCCTGTCCCAGTTCGGCGCGATCATCGTTCATGGCAACCGAGCCGGACCTAAAAATGCTCTTTCATTCTCTCCCTCAATTTTTCACTGATGTTTATCCCCTGAGGCGGTCCCGGGAACCGATGGATGCATCAATCCGCCTTACCACGGAATGAGTTAGAAAATATCGTACCAAAATGCTTTCACTTTGGTACCTGAAGATACCAATTTGCCGGCATACCGATCCATCCCAAGGCTTCTCCCTAACGGAAAAATGTGACAATTCTCACATCCAGCCCACCGAATTATGCTCTGTATGTTCTCTGGCAGCTTCAGTTTCGACAATATTCACATGTAAAGCCGTAAGCGCTATTTCGCTTGCCCCCACCCTTTCCTTCCTCTAAACTGATTTCTGTCCATGAACTCATACCTGACGGCTCCCATATTCAACCCTATTCTGCTCGACCTTCCCGGCCCCCTTGCGGTCAGCTGGTATGGCATGATGTATCTCTGTGGTTTTCTTTTCGCCTATTTTTTCGTTAAAAGCCATATAAAGAAACGGAAAATCATTATGAGCACCGACGAATTTTCCAATATCCTGGCCCTGATTTTCATCGGTGTATTGGCCGGGGGACGGCTCGGTTTCTGCCTCTTCGTCCACCCATCCTACTATCTGCGCCATCCGTTAGAGATTCTCGCCGTCTGGGACGGTGGGATGTACTTCTTCGGCGGCCTGTTCGCCGCCATGTTCCTGCCCTGGATCTACACCCGGAAAACCAGGCTGAAATACCTCGATGTAGCCGATCTCATCATCATTCCCGCCCCCATGGCCCTGGCCTTCGGCCGCTGGGGCAACTTCATCAACGGGGAATTCTGGGGCAAGCCCAGCCGCACTCCCTGGGCCATGGTGTTCGATACGGTTCCCATGGCCGACCGTTTCGATGCAACCGAATCATGGGTGGCCGAATGGATCGCTGAAATCGGCATGAAAGCACCCGTCTCAGGTCTGGTGAACCTGCCCCGACATCCGGTACAGCTGTACGAACTGATCCTCGAAGGTATCATTCTCTTCTTCATTTTACTGCTGTTCCGGAATATCGGAAAACCCAAACCCCGGGGATCGGTACTGAGCCTGTTTCTCCTGGGATATGGACTGATGCGATTCTGGATCGAATTCTACCGGCATCCCACGAGTCACTCTGCGCTCATCCTCGGCAGCGACTGGTTCACCATCAGTATGCTCTTCAGCCTGCCGATGATTATGGCCGGAATCCTGGGGCTTATTTTGAGTTTCAAGCGCGGCATACCCAATGAAATCTATGGGAATCCCAAGAAAAAGCGCAAATGATGCCTTTTAACTGGGCTCATCTGTTCCGGCAGGCCTTCCGCTCGGTATTCGGAACCCGGGGAACTCATCGCCGTCTTACGGTGCACCGCGCCGGAGTGCTGACGGTATTCTGGATTCTGTTCATTCCCCACCAGATACTCACCCGCATCTGTCTTTTGCTGGACAATATCCTGTATCCCCGCTGGAGGCAAACTCCCGTAAACGAACCGCTCTTCATCACCGGTCTGTTCCGAAGCGGTACCACCTTCCTCCACCGGCTGATGGCCGGGGATGAAAACACCTTCAGCGCCTTTAAAACCTGGGAAATCTACCTGGCCCCTTCCATACTGCAGAGAAAGATTCTCAAGGCCTGGAAAAGATTCGATCAACGGATCGGTTCCCCGGCCATAAAATGGCTGCAGCGCTACAATTCACGCAGCCTGGGTGAAATCCGTTTCCATCAGGTAGGCCTCTGGAAGGAAGAAGAGGACGAAGGATTGTTGCTCTTCCTCTGGGACTCCCTATTCACCTGGTTCTTCTTCCCCGATACCACCGGTATCCGGGACTATCAGTTCGCCGACCGGGAGATGAGCCGGGGACGGCAGAACCGGAAGCTGAATTTCTACAAATCCTGTATCAAGCGGCACCTCTATTGCCATCCGAATGCCTCGGTCTACCTATCGAAGAATCCGGCCTTCACACCGAAACTCGCCTGCCTCAAGGAGGCGTTCCCGGATGCCCGCATCGTCTATATTGTGATGGATCCCGCCCGGGTCCTGGTATCCCAGGCCGCCTGGTTTTCATTCTGCTGGAATTACTTCTCCTCCCCCACCAAGCAATATCCATTCACAGATGAGCTTTTTGAAATGACCCGACACTGGTATTCCTACCCACTGGAACTTCTCGACGACTGGGATTCTTCAGACTATCTCATTGTCGACTACCGGAAACTCATCGCCCGGCCGGTGGCGACCATCGCCGGACTCTACACCCATTTCGGCCTGAAAATGAGCAGGGGATACAGGGTCTGGCTGACAGAGAACTCCCGGCTTACCGACGAGTATGCCGGCGCCCGCCGGCTCAGTCTGGAAGAGGTGGGATACGACGCGGAAACGGTCAGGAAAAACTTCGCAGAGGTATACGAACGCTTCGATTTCTCCGACCCGGACTGATAAAACTCACCGTGCGCCTTTCTCAGCTGATTCCCCGTTGCAACAAGATATTCACATTTGACTTATTTATGGAAATACCATATATATGGCACATGAAAACCACTCTTAATATCAGGGATGATTTGTTCAGACGAGCCAAGGCTCAAGCCGCACTAATGGGAGTTTCCCTGGGGCGATTCCTCGAAGAATCATTGGAACGCATGCTTCAGGACGATTCGAAGAAACCTGGATATTGGTCCGAATGGGCTCAAACCCAACCTATGGTGTCCCGGGAAGCTGCAAAAAGCCTTGAAAACATTTTCCTGGATCCGGATTTCAGAAAAATTGATCCGGAGATGTGGTCGTGATCCTCGATACCAATGCCGTATCGGCTCTGGCTCAAAAAAACCAAACCCTTATACAAAAGCTGAGTGAAGCTCGGAGATTGGCCGTTACGGTGATATCCCTGGGTGAGTATACATATGGAACACGTCAATCCAGGTTTCGTCTGGAACTCGAAACCTGGTTAAGGGAGCGATTTCTTCCTTTCGTGGAAATACTCTTCCCGGACCTTTCTACAGTCGAGCATTACGCCGATATTCGTACCGAACTTAAAGCGGAAGGTACTCCCATTCCTGCGAATAATATCTGGATCGCTGCCCTGGCCAGGCAATATAGCTTACCAGTACTTAGTCTGGACCGACACTTCGATCAGGTGAAATCATTGGATCGTATCGTGTGGTGATTGGTGAAGCTCGTCATGCACCTTATCTCAGCATATCATCTGTTAAAAACCGTTGGTTTCGATTTATAAAACAATATGTGAATCTCTAGTAGATTTCTATTCTATTGAAGACTGAGTATGTCATGTAGTCATCCTCTGACATACTGGGATCGAACTTTACGATTTTGAGAGCACAGAAGTCTGTTACAAGAGATAAAACAATCTTTTGTTCTGCCCAGAGGTGTATCGGCCCGATTTCCGTATCAAATACTTCCGGTTCGCCGTAGATGGTCTTGTATGCCTGAGAAAGCAAATGAAGTAAATTGAGTGCTTCCTGACAAGACCAGAAGTACACGATGATCCAGAACATCGTGTACTTGCCATCTATAAAGATGTAACCAACACGTTGACTAACGTTCAATCCATTATCCTTACCAAGACCAAATACGATGGTGAAGGAATTGAAATTCCTTTCCCTCACCTAAGTCTGTATGCCGGATCAGCTACAGAATCTTTGCCGGTCTCTATTAGTAATTCCGATAATAGTGATTGATCAGAGGCCTGTCGGCATCTGCGAACCCCCCAATGCTTAAAGCATTCAGGAATCCCTGCATTACAAAAGAGGTCCATATTCTTCATCTTTTGGGCCATCTAGAACGTCAATTTTCAGATTCTCAAGCCATATATCAGCGCTTTCAATATAAAAACCAACTCTTTCCTGCTGAATATATTGAATATCTATTAAGCTTAGCATTATTCTCCCACCAATGGAAAGTTCAATATACCCGCCATAACATATTAACTGGACATCATAACATCTTTCCTTATTTACGCTAAAAGCGCTTCCTTGAAGATGCTTATATAAAAAGGAGCTGTCAAATTTCCCCTTTTCATTTTTCCCCCATATGAAAATATTGGCCATTCCTTTCATCAAATCCAGTTTGATGTAATAACCATTTGTCTTTTCGTCCCCTCGGAAAAAAATACCGGTTTTTCCACGTCCTGACATTTTGATCCGATAACTCATTCGGAAATTAGAGACAGGGTACTGAATAACAAATATTTCATATCCGCTTCCCGATCTCAATTCTATTTTATCTCCTTCAATACAAGACGAGGTAGAAGGATTGTCAAGGACAGTATTAACAGAACATTCTGAAGGCAGATGTATAGTTTTTTTAACAACTCTGTCAAAATCACGATAAGACATTAGAAATAAATGTCCATCGGGAGCCAGAGCAACTTCTTTTGGCGGGGGGAGCAATCTGACAGGTATAGGATCCTGGTCGTTAACAAAAAAATTCCACAGTAGAATACGTCCATCCTCCATTTTTTTAATCCTGGCTGCATAGTTGCCATTTGGAAGCAGTGTATTATCAAAAAAAGATTTATATTCCCCAAAAAGAGAAGAGGAGTACCAGTAGTGTACTCTGATGTCTTCTCTGATTCCTCCAAACAGATAATACACATTCTGTATTTTTAGAATATTCGGCACTTCTACATCATCATACATTCGTGGATAATAAAGAGGCGGTAGCCAGGTAAATTTATCTGGCTTAACTTCCCTGGCCACTCCTACACAACCGCGCCGTATTACAGGCCCTCTGTTGGTTCTGGCATTTACTAAAAGAATCCTGACCTCACCCTCTTGATAAAAAAAAGGATCTCTGCAGCTTACCCACCCTCTTCCTTCAATAAGATTGTTTTCATAATGGGGGCCTTCAATAGAAAGCGGATAAGAACCGGATCTATCTTTTTCCCAGGAAAGAAGATCTTTTGAGCGAGCCATCCCAACCCGCTGTATTCTTCCTTTCTCTCTCCTTGCAATACCCGTGTAGAACATACGCCATCCATTCAAGCGCTCCGGGTCTCTGGATAGATGCATTGTCCATAGCATGTCATCATCCCACTCTCCAGGCTCTCCGATGAATAGAGCATTCTGAACCCTTTTCCACTCCAGTCCGTTCCTGCTTGTGGCATGAGCGATATAATCATGATTGGGAATTACCAGATGGAAAAGATGAAATAGCCCGTTATCATAGACAACATCAACATCTCCCAGTTCGAATGAGCTAAAACCTGATCCAGTGTACATAAGTATTATTCCAAAAAACAAGTGATTTCAAATTTAATCTTCGGAGTCAAATACATATTGCTTGAAGCCCTCAAGAATACCCGCGGCGTGGGTTTTTTTGGCAAAATAGATATGTCGTTGGCCCCGCAGCTGGTCCAGTTCCGGGCTGTAATTTCCAACCACAACTCCGAGCAACTCGCCGCGCAGCATTTCTTCATCATTCCCGGAATCGCCGGACACCAGGATATTTGAGAGGGGAACATTCCATTTGTAGTGCAGATAGCGAACTGCTTTCCCTTTTGATGCTTTGTAGGGAAGAATATCCAGAAACCTGCCGCCCGAGTATATAATATTGTAACGCAGCCGATTTTTGGTGAGCAAATAATGGATATGCGCGAGGTTCTCTTCGGGGTTTTCTATATAATAGCTTAACTTGTACTTCCGCTGTGCCATCTCTTCTTGAGCGGATAGAAATTTAAGTCCATCTAAAATAGTTTTGATGCCGCTTCGGTCCCATCTTGCTGAAATGTGGGTTCGCCATCCTTTGTCGGGCAGGAGTTTGGGACCGTAGTAAATTTCTGTTCCTACCGAAGAAATGATGATGTCGGGGTGAGAAAGATTATAGGCTTCTATGACTTCGATAACCGAGTCAATATCTCGTCCGGTGGCTACTCCGAAACCGATTCGGTCGCGATTGTCTTCAATCAACCGTAAGAGCTCCTTAAGGGCTTCATCGTTTCCGATTAGTGTGTCATCGATATCGGTGATAAACAGCTTTTTTAGCTTCGTCAGCCGCTTTCCTACAGTCCCCCGGTCGGGTGGTTGTTCTTCAGCCTGTATTTGAAGGGGCAGATTCTGTGCCTGGTCCAGGTACTGTCTGCAATGCGTTTCCCAGGAGTAATGGGAACGAGCATATTGAACCCCGTTCTGAGAATACTCCTTCCAGAGCTCTGCATTAATCAAGATTTTCTTTAATGCGGAGGCAATTGCCTCGTGGTTGGTGACATCAACGAGAATGCCGTTTTGGCAGTTGTGAATAATATCCTTCGGCCCACCATCATCGGTGGCTACAATCGGTAGTCCGCTGGCTGCAGCCTCGATGAGGGTAAGACCAAAGTTTTCGTTGAACGAGGGATTGACAAATACGCCCTGGGATCGCGCTGCCATACGGTACAGCTCAGGAACCTCATACTCGAAATCGTGGCGCTTGGGAATGGCCAGCTTTCCATACAGATCGAACTTATCCATGAGTAGCAGCAGTTCGGTCAGCACCTGCCGCTCATTTTCATCCTTGTCGGTAATGTCTTTACGGATACCGGCAAAAACGGCCAGGTTGGAGATAGCCTGCAACTCTTTATCCATCCCATAGGCGGATATAAGACCGGTGATGTTTTTATTCCGATCCGGGCGCGACAGGGCGAGGATAAATGGTTTCTCCGGGTTACTAAGGAACCGCTCCAGTTCTTTCTGCATATAGAATTGAGCTTGCTTAATATTATCTCTTTCTTCGACTGCCTCGATATCAGTGAAGGTCTCATCAAAAAAGGGGAAAAAACGACTCAGATCGATCCCCGGTGGAATCACCTGGAAATCAGTCGAAGGACTTGATTCATAGAAAGCATATTGCTCTTCCACCTCCTGATGGGTGCTGGCAATGATCTTATCGGCCATGCCGAGGATTTCTTCCTCGGCATGAATTCTCTGTTCGAAATGATACTGCTTTTCTATTTCTTCTTCTTTGAGCCCATCCTCCAATAGTCTCTGCTTTTTTATCCGACCCAAAGAATGCCCGGTAAAAACAAGAGGAGCCCCCAGAAGGGTTGCCAGTTCCTTGCCGACATAACCGGCATCAGCGTAATGGCCATGAATAATATCGGGAATATCATTCTCGTCTTTTATAAACTTGAGAACCCGATCAATATATTCATCAAGGTGAGGCCAGAGCAGCTCTTTGCGGATATACTTGCCGCCTCCGCACTGGATCCGAATAATGCGTGTTTTATTTGAGAGTTTCTCTATGGGCCGACTGTAAGCGGGGGAAAACGTCTTTTCGCGGATCAGTCGCGTGAACAGGTCAACCTTACGAACCTCTTCTCTTTCACCAAGGGCCCGGGCTAGTTCCAGTACGTATTTGACCTGGCCTCCGGTGTCTGCATTATGACCCATCTCAACACTTGTACCGCGAACCAGTCCGTGGATACTGAATAACTGAATATAGAGGTTTTTCATTCTTATTAAGTTTATCATAGATCAAAACAACTCTGAAATAGAGGCTCTTTCAAAAATCCCTGTGAGTAGGAAATAAAAAGGATACAGACACCACCTCTGTTAAGATGAGTTTGGAGACAAATCTAACAATGGGAGGAACTGTATCCATGAAGAGTGTATCCGAAATTCTGGGCGGAACACAGATCCTAATAGACATATCGTATGATATTCAGGATTGCTTCGAAGAGTTTCTTTCCGAAGATCATCGGACGTTTATCCACATGCTCAGGGTCATAGAGTCCTACTTTCCCAGGCTGGAGAAATCAGCCGGGGGGATAGGGCGCCGGCCATATGAGAATACTCCAATCCTCAAAGCCTATCTGGCCAAGTCCTTCTTTCAGATAGAAACGAACAGCGAACTTCGGAGGCGCTTACGAAACGATGCCTCTCTTCGAAGAATCTGTGGCTTTGCCGGTATCCCCAGCCCGGCAACGTTTTCCTGACGATTGAAAGCCTTTTCGGATCATCATCTGCTCGAACAAACCCTTTATCAGATGGTGAGGGAATACCATGCTGGGATGTTGGTCGGACACATCAGTTGGGACTCTACGGCCATCTCAGCTCGCGAAAAGCCGATAAACAGAAAGAAAGAGGTGGAAAAACCGAAACGGAAACGGGGACGTCCCCGGAAAGGAGAGGTTCGGCAGAAGGAACCCACGCGCCTGAGGAGACAATTATCAATGAAGAGCGGGAAGGCGTTCAGGGAGTTGAATTCCAATTGCGCCTGGGGATGCAAGAAGAATAGTCAGGGTAAGGTGCAGGCATGGAAGGGATATAAGCTTCATCTGAATGTCACCGATATAGGCATCCCCACAGCCGCCTTGGTGACAGGCGCTAATGTTCATGACTCTCAAAAAAGAATCTCACACATCTGTATTCGGTAATAGACGTAAGCCTACGATGCGCCACAGATTCGTCTCTACAGTGAAGCTCAAGGCCGAGTCGCTCTCATTGATCAGAAGAAAAGTCGTGGTGATTCACGAAGACCAATGGATCCGGCCATGAAACAGCGATACAAGATCCGCTCTACCGTTGAACGTGCCAATGCCCATCTGAAGGATTGGCTGTGGCCTTCCAAGATCATCGTCCGCAGATATTCAAAGGTGAATTTCACCCTTATGGCCGGGGTGTTGTGCCTCGCAGCCATGAAAATCTTTCAGTATTTCATCTTGCCGGTGCTCGATTCAGTGGCATAGAAAGCAATTTCAGGCTGAAAAAACCGATTCTATGGGATAGGTGTGCCCTTTCGCCGCCACTTGAGAAGAATACCGGTACTTTTTCCGCGATTTGTACGTTCCGGCGATTCTTACAGGCCGTTCTCTGATGGAGCGTTCCTTGACAGGTTCCGAAATGGCCGATTTTTGAAAGAGCCTCTAAATACAATGAGTTTTTCAAGGAGAATCTTCATGTTTTCGAGGCCTCGGATTTTCTTGCAGAGCTTACACAACATATTCCACCGAAATATCTGCAACTAATTCGCCGCTTCGGCCTGTCTACTCGCAAATTCACTTCGTGAATCCGCTGTTTGCTTCTCGCACGAAGGGACGGTGGGCAAAGATGCCCTACGTTGCCGAGCGGGCACCTTCCGGATAGAAGGCGAACCATAACCATATTCCTGAATCTGTTATCGGTGATATCGATGACGTAGAGGTTGATACATACAAGAAAACCTGGGCTGGACGCCCTTGACCTAATCACACCGGGGGCCGCCTCATCCGATGACTTACCGGATTCTCTTCGTCCCCGCCGACAGGAGGTCACTTAAAGACCCTGTGCAGGGTCGGCAAATTTGGAGCTGAGCATCATAGCCGCAATGATGTAGGGTTTGAAGCTGGCTTCCTTGTAGAGGGGAACACGGTAGCGATCGAACACGCTGGCCGCCACTTCGCCTTCTTCACAGCTCACCCCGGTGATGTCTGCAGGCAGGCAGTGCATGTAGAGCGCCTTGCCGCCGGCAGTCTTGCTCATCAGATCTTCGGTACATTCCCAGTTCTTATGTTTGGCGTTCTGAGACAATAGTTCTTTCTCCAGAGCATTGATTCCCGCGTCATCACCATTGCCGTAGAGCTCGATGCGCTTCTCCATAGCCGCATAGGGAGCCCAGGACTTGGGATAAACAATGTCGGCACCTTCGAAGGCCTCGGCCATGGAATTGGTCTTATTGTAAGGATCACCGGGGAGGAGGACTCTTGAGGAGACATTATTCTCATCGCATAAAAATATGAGGTTGTATCATCCTTCAAACATAACCGAGCCAGCCGAATGGGCGCAATCTGTATTTTACCAGTCATTGCCACATCACCATTGCCACATCAGGTCACTGCGTTAGAGAATAAGAATGATGAAACGATTTACCGAAACAAATCTTCCGTTCATCATTCTCATCATTGCCATTCTTCTGGCATTTTATACATGGTCCATTACAGAGTTCTTTACCAGGCCTCCCTCTGTTGGGATGAGTCGGAGCCTGACAATAGCCGAAACGGCACTTGCCCCCTCAGGGCTCGACCGGACCCACTTGCTCACCATACCCTCCCCTGATGGTGAAACGGCAACCTTAGTGGCGGTGGATGGGGAGAACACACGAATACTCACAATAGATAAGTTGGGAAACCTGATTGGTGAAACATCCCTGGAGCTTGATTTGTCTCAAGCAAAGCATGTTGGAGGATCCCAGCAGGACAATGGCCTGCTTACGATTTTTATGGATCGGGATTCCCTGGAAAGACTTGATATCAACCTCGAAAAAGGCACCTGGACCAGAGAAATTATTACTACTGATTTTATTAGTTTTAAAACTTCAGCTTCCATTCTCATTTTTGAAAGAAAGGATGGTTTATACGGATATAACACAAATGGATTCCGGAGCATTAAGCCGGTAGTATCCGGATCCATCATTCGTTATGAAATTGATTTCAATAATGAAGTAGTCACTATTGTCAGTGTAATTGAAAAACCCGCCGATCTGTTCGACATCACCATGATTCGTTGTAACCCCTCATTCGACGCCCCTCATAAACTTGTCCTCATGGACAACAGCTCAGACGAAATGTACCGAAAACTTCAGGACATCTCGGTATATGAGAATCTGGTCAGCATACTGTCAGTCTGGAGGGACAACAGGTATGGTCTGAATTACATCACGATTCAGCTCATGCATCGGGTAACAGGAAAAGTGACCGGGTTATTCCAGACACATGTTCCCATTCAGAACAGCCGTTACATCTTAATTGAAGAGAATTCTGATGCCGTATCTTTCCTGATGCCCCGACAAACCGTTTTCGGTTATAACCTGGTACAAGGCACATTACACCGGGATTCGGATGTGGAATATTCGGATTTAACAAAAACAAGACCCTTGAGCATTCTCTCGGCATTTTTTGATATGAACGGTTGGGACACAATGGTGTTCTCCGATTATATCGATGATCGCCGTATTATCCAATTTGCCTCAAATCATCCGGAACTGATGAGCTCCAACACTCGCCTGTCCGGATCCGACATCATAACGGTTTCAGGAGCGGTGCTGACCAATATGGTGATTGCACTGTTTCTCGGTTCCCTTTATTTACTTTTAATATCAATTGTGCCATTCGGGATTGTTATAATCCTGACAAAGAGGAATGCAAATAAGCAATATTGGAATTATATTTCGTGCGCCATCGGATTGGCCATCTATACATGGTTCAAACTGAGTGTCGCCCATTCCACCATAAACAAGACGGCGAATTACAGTTTTCCCGCTCCTGTGGTAGGAAGTGAACCAATTATCTATGTCACGCTGATAATTATGAGTTTCTTATCGTATGCCCTTGTCGCAAGATTCCTCAACAATTCAAAGAATCCCGGACACACAGTTACCGGTTCGTTTTTCCAGTTTCTGCTGATCGATTCGATTCAGTTTACATTCATTTTTATTATTTATGGAGTAACGAGTCTGTTGATGGGAGAATTCTGATATAGAGTACTTCGGTTATCAAGCTTCACAACAACACAAAAGCGGTAATCATGGGACGGGGTTACGATCCGCCCCATAATCTTTAACTGCAGAAGTTTTTACAGAGTGTCAGCTACCAGGTCACCCACCTCACTGGTGGAATAACCCATTTTGCCGGCAGCCAGGCTTTTAATTTTGGTTCCGGTGATTTCCATCACGGCATTTTCAACTGCCACAGAAGCTTCAAACTCGCCCAGGGTATCCAGCATCATCGAGCCGGCAACGATTGATGCCAGAGGGTTGATGATGCCCATACCAGTGTACTTGGGCGCCGATCCGCCGATGGGCTCGAACATGGAGACACCCTCAGGGTTGATGTTCCCCCCGGCGGCAATACCCATACCACCCTGTGTTATGGCACCAAGGTCGGTGATGATATCGCCGAACATGTTACTGGTTACCAGAACATCGAACCACTCGGGACTCTTAACCATCCACATACAGGTGGCGTCTACATGATAATAATCCCGTTCAACATCGGCGAAGTCGGCCTGGCCCACCTCGTGAAAGGCCCGTTCCCACAGATCGAAAACATGGGTGAGGACATTGGTTTTACCAACCAATCCGAGGGTATTGGCATCCCCTTTGCCCTGAGCTTTCTTACCATGACGGCGAGTATAGTCGAACGCATATCGAAGACAACGTTCTACCTGGAATCGGTTGTAGACCATGCTCTGGACGGCAACTTCATGTTCGGTTCCTTTCATGGAGATACCGCCTGTACCTGTATAGATGCCACCGGAGTTCTCACGGACCACAACGTAATCCACCTGCTCGGGACCCTTGTCCTTCAACGGCGACTCAACACCGGGATAAAGCTTAACCGGGCGCAGGTTGATATACTGATCCAATTCAAAGCGAAGACGCAGCAGAATACCCTTCTCAAGGATACCGGGTTTAACATCGGGATGGCCGATGGCGCCCAGGTAAATGGCGTCGAACTGCTTCAAATCGCCTACTGCGGATTCAGGCAGGACTTCGCCGGTTCTCAGATACCGGTCCCCGCCGAAATCGAACTCGGTCATATCCAGTTTGAAGCCGAATTTTCTTGCTGCTGCATCGAGGACTTTCTTACCCTCGGTTACTACTTCGCCACCAGTACCGTCACCGGGCAGGACGGCGATTTTATACGTCTTTGACACGATTATTCCTCACTCTATGTGTTTTGTTTAAGTGTGTTTGCCTTGCAGGAAGATAACCCGGATTTTCAGCTTTAGTAAATGGCTCCGAAACCATATTTCACGAACAGAGGATTTCGGTTCTC
>JAUVIY010000404.1 GCA_030592625.1 Spirochaeta sp.
CGGATCTCTCATTCCCATGCTCACGCTTGGTATTCCCGGAGCCCCGCCGGCTGCAGTACTGATGGGAGCACTTCTTCTCCAGGGTATGCGTCCCGGTCCGGATTTGTTCACGGCCCATGCTGAAATCACCTATTCGTTCCTGTTCTCTCTGGTACTGGCGAATATCCTGATCCTTCCCCTGGGCCTTATGAGCGGCAAGGCCATGTCGAAATTGATTACGGGAATTCCGGTAACCATCCTGGCACCATTTGTTTTCCTGCTGTCCGTCATCGGTTCCTTCGCCATCAACAACAATATGGCCGATGTGTACATCATGCTCGTTTTCGGTGTCATCGGTTTCATCGGCAGAAAGGCCGGATTCAGCGCCGGCCCCATTGTTCTCGGACTGATTCTCGGAGGTATCTGCGAGCAGGGTCTGGTTCAGGCCATTCTTATGGGACGGGCGAAGGGGTCTGTAATGGGTATGTTCTTTACCCGTCCGATTTCCATTATCCTCATTGTTCTTACCGTTGTGTCGGCTCTTTGGCCCTTTGTCGTCAAGGCCCGGAAAAACTGGGGTATTAAAAGATGAAAAGGGCCGACAGAATCTCATCGCTGGTTATTCTTGGAATCTGTATCTACTTCTTCGTGGAAGCCAGAGATTTCAGCCCTTTGAGCGGGCTCTTTCCCAGAGTGGTTATTATCCTGCTGGGCGGTTTGTCCCTGCTCCTGTTTATCGCCACCTTTCTTCGCAGGGACAACGGAGAGACCTTCGATTCCGCTTCATTCAGGCACGTCCCGTCGCTGTTATCCCTGTTACTGATGATAGTCTGGGGTCTTTTGATTCCTGTTCTCGGATTCCTGGTGACCAGCCTGATCTTCTTTCCGCTGATAACCGTTTATCTTGATCGGAATACAACTGGTAAGAAGAAACTCGGCAGAATCGCGATTGTAGAAGGTTTGACAGTGACATTCTACTTGTTCTTCACCCAGGTGCTCTACGTGCCGTTTCCCGAGGGCCTGCTGCTTTAGGGCGGGAATCATAAATGAAAATCTGGGTCGATGCCGACGCCACTCCGGTGGTCATCAAGGAAATCCTGTTTCGGGCGGCTGAGCGAACCGGGATACCAGCTACTTTCGTGGCTAATCAGCCGATGAGGATTCCGGACTCTCCACTGATTGACTTCATTCTGGTGAAAGCCGGATTTGATGTGGCCGACAATGAAATTGTGAAACGGCTGAACCCCGGAGACCTCGTCATCACGGCGGATATCCCCCTGGCCGCCGATGTCATAGGTAAAGGCGGGCATGCCCTCGACCCCCGGGGTGAGATGTATTCCCCGGATACCATCCGTTCCAGGTTGAACATGCGTGACTTTATGGAAACCCTGCGTTCAGGGGGCGTTGTTACCGGTGGTCCTCGGTTGCTGGGACAGGCCGACCGCAAGGCTTTCGCAAGTGAGCTGGATAAATTCCTGGCTCGAAATTCCAGTCGGTCTCGTTGCTCAGGGCCTTATTGAAACGATAGCCCTGATGTCAGTTCTGTAATGTCTGAAATTTGAGCCCTTCCCTTCTATTACAATTTTATAAAAAGTGTCATGATACGGAAACTCTCCGTTGGTTGAAATCCTTCGGAAATCCCTTCACCCGGATATTTGATTTGAATACACTGAGCTTTGAGAATACGTTCTCCTCCCTCAAAAAACTGACTGATGAGCTTTCCCGAACCTTCCCGCTCAAGGGTCTGAAGGAACAGCTCCGACATCTCCGTCTGCCTCATTTCAGCTGGCCCGCTCTGAAAATAGGCAACCTGACCGCCCCTGTACCCATCGTTCAGGGCGGTATGGGAGTGGGTATTTCTCTATCCGGTTTGGCCTCCGCTGTGGCCGAGGCCGGTGGAATCGGTATTATTGCCGCAAATGCCATCGGTATGATTGAACCTGATTACTTTAAGGATGGCCGGGCTGCGAATCTTCGTGCTCTCCGCAAGGAAATACGCAGTGCCCGGAAGAAAACGGATGGTATTCTCGGAGTGAATATCATGGTGGCGGTGAACGATTTCCACGAATTGATGGATGCAGCCATCGAAGAGAAGATTGATCTGATTGTCATGGGTGCAGGGCTGCCCATCAAAGATCTCCCTGTGAAGAAAATGCGAGAGAACGGCGTCAAGGCCGTCCCCATCGTCAGTTCCGCCCGGGCGGCAGAACTGATATTCCGAATGTGGAAGAAACTCTACGATGATATACCCGACGCAGTCGTGTTCGAAGGCCCCCTCGCCGGAGGACATATCGGTTTCACCGAAGAACAGGTGGATGATCCGGAATTTCAATTGGAAGCCATCGTGCCCGGGATCGTAGAGGCCCTCAAGCCATTTGAAGAAGAGTTTGAACGTGCTGTTCCGGTTATTGCAG
>JAUVIY010000141.1 GCA_030592625.1 Spirochaeta sp.
GAAACCCAACAGATTGCTGTTTCAATCCTCTGAACGAGGAACTAACCGCCGCATGCGTTTGATCTCGCTGCGGCGATGTTTAGTCTCCAACCTGCGTTTTTTTGATGCGAGAGAAGGTCTTGTTTTACGGCGAAGTTTGGGCTTCTCGGCCGCCTTGCGGATTAACTCAACCAGCCTGTTGATTGCATCCTGACGGTTTCGTTCCTGAGTACGGAACCGTCGGGCATCGATAATCAGTATTCCTTCTTCAGTAATTCGTCTGCCCGCCAGATGAATCAGACGGTCGCGAACATCATCCGGCAGGGAAGGGCAGTTGCTCACATCGAAGCGGAGCTGCACGGCCGTAGCGACTTTGTTAACCTTCTGTCCGCCCGGTCCCGATGCGCGTATAAAATCCAGTTGAATTTCACTCTCATCAATTTTTATGGTGGGTGTAATGTGAATCATGACATTCTGAAATAAATCATACGTCAGAAGTCAGGTTTGTCAAGATTATTATTTCCGGTCAAAAAAACTAAAAAATGTTTGACTTCGTATTTGGGAATTCCGGATTTGTCCCCGGACCTCCCTACTCAGCCGAATCCCGGAGAAGCCGCTTATAAAATTCCGGTTTTCTGTCCTCGAAAATATCATTGTACTCGTTGAGTCGTTTATTTTCGGCTATTGTCATATCGATATCGACAATACCAACCTCATCGGTATCGGGAGCGGCTTGATAGAGGATTTCCGCCGTATGACCGGTTATCTGACTTTTTCCCGTAAACGTCAGAGATTTTCCGTTTCGTGCTTCCGTGCCCGTCCTGTTTGCCGTTATAGCAAAGACACGGTTTTCGAGACACCTCGTTTTCATGGCATCCTGGCAGAATGGAAGAACCAGATTCGAACTGTGACAGATGATATGGGCACCCTGCAAAGATAAGGCACGCATGGCTTCAGGGAAAAACCAGTCGAAACAGATCATGACACCGAATTTATACTTTCCAATATCGTAGACGGCAAATTCAGTATCACCCGGGTCAAACCAGAGTTTTTCTTCAAAAAACAGATGGATTTTTCTGTAAGTTCCGAGATATCCCTGCGGAGAAACGATGACGGCCGAGTTAAAATACTTATCGCCACTCTTCTCGGCAATACCCGCCACGAGAAACACCTCTTTGTTTTTAGCCATTCTCATGATCGCCTGCGTCGTTTTTCCCTTCGGGATTTCCTCAGACAGGGCTATAACCTCTTCTTTTGAAGTAAAAACATAGCCGGTGTTAAAGAGCTCGGGCAGGACCAGAAGGTCAGCAGCAGCGTTGTCTATCAACTTTTCCACTTTTCCTATATTTTTATCCACTTCACCAAACAAAGGTTCAAACTGTACGAAACCTGCTTTCATGTGTTGTCCTCACTCATCTTGTTTGTCCGCTACAGATTTTGTTGGGTTTCCGCTGGTTTTTCATACTACTCATTTTTTTTGTCCCCTGCAAGAGAATAGCAACAAAAAAGGCAGAGCCATTACCGGCTCCGCCTTTATATAGTGATGTCTCAGGGATCAGGTCTTGCAATGCAACATATTTTGAACAGAGATTTGAGAAAAATGTGAACCCGTCCCCAATTCCCCCCCCCCGGCTGTTACATGGTAAAGGCCCCTTTTTACTTCTTGGATTTCTTCACCGGTATCTCAACCGATACCACTTTTGAATACTTCGATTTGTTGCGGTACCGGTCGAACGCGGCAAGCCGGTAGAAATATTTCTTCTCTTTCTTAACATCCCCGTCCATGTAACCAGTAACATTTACTATATCGGTCATCGGGTAATACGGACCAGACTCTTTCGTTGCCCGGTAGAGGATCACCCCCTTGAGGTCGTCTGCCTTCGGCAGTTTCCAACTTAACTGGATGCCCTTGCCGTCTTTCAGTGCCTTTGCCTTGAGGCTTTTGGGCGGCCTGGGAGGTGTCCTGTCGAATGTTGCCGCTATAATGGAGCGCGAGGGTTTCGATACGTTGCCGTCCCGATCGACAGCCTCAAGGGTATATGCATACCGCATTCCCGGAACGAGATTAAATTTATCTTTATACTCCAGCACCTTTGGCGACAGGAGCTTTTTATTGAGGGCGATGCGGGTGTCATCCGCCGCTTCCTTTTCCTTCCTGTACAGATTGTACCCTGCAAGATCCCTCTCACGGTTCTTGTACCACATGAGGATTATGGCACCTTCTTCGGCCTTTGTTTTATCGAAAACCGGCGGATACGGAGGAGTCACATCGGGAAGCTTGACCTCGACGATATTCGAAAAATCGCTTTCATTACCCGTTCGATCCAGCGCGGTTATTTTATAGTAGTAAGGACTCGCACTCGGCGTTTTGGGCAGCGCGCTGATAAACGAAGTATCTGTCACAGGTTCTCTTTCAAGGAGGTGGTAATACTCGGCATCTTTCTTCATCGCCTGATAGATGTGATATCCGACGAGATCTTCTTCAGAGTTGGGCTTCCAGGCAAGCAACACCTTTCCGGGTTCCGTCTTTCCGGTAAGGCCTTTCGGCTTTGCCGGCGGCAACCAATCCCTTATATTCGCCATTGCCGTGTATGAGCGGCCACTTTCATTTCCCGATTTGTCAACAGCCGTTACATAATACCAGTAAATCGTTTCCGGCTTGAGTCCCTTATCGACATATTTCAATGTGCCGGGTTTTAATGGGGTTTTTACGATCTTCTCAAACCCGACTCGATAGTCCAGGCTCCGGTAGAGATTGTACCCGGCAAGATCCTTATCCGGCGGTTGTTCCCAGGTGAGGGTGACTACATCTCTTTTCACTTCCGTCGTAAACTTTGCCGGGGGTGCGGGAGGTGTCATGTCTTTCGGCATCAGAGAAATCGGCCGCGGAATCCTGCTCAGACGTCCGAACGGATCACGTCCCCGAACGGTGTACCAGTATGTCTTTCCGTTTTCGAGATTCTTGTCCACATAAAACCACTCGGGATAACGGACCGCTCCCTGCTTGTCATAGGCCTCGAGGATCACGACGGGATGTCCGTTTACCCTGGTATATTGGCCCTCTTTTTTATTGCTCCTGTACACATCATATGAGGAAAAACGATCCTCGATTCTCCATCGCAGGAAAACGACGGCATCAGCCGCTTTACCCTGAAAACCCTGAGGAGGAAGGACAAGCGCCTTGAAAGCCCCAACCGGCACTGATATGCCGACAGTTTTCTCCTTCCCGTCTTCCACCATGACCAGACGGTAGGCGTACCGCTTTCCCGCCTGAACCGTGTCGTCAACATATCTGACCCCGAGGAGGTCCGCCAGTATCGGATAGAGATCGGCAGACAGCATGGTCATTCCCCAGAGTTCCTTCAGGCGAAGGATCATTTGCCGGTATTTGGCCGGTTCTTTTTTACGGTCGGGAAGCATCGGAAAGAGTATGCTTTTATATTTCTTATACATCTCATCTCCGAGAATTTCGCGCGCTTTATCACGGTTTCGTATCTTGGTGATGGGATCAGGCGTCAGAAGCTTCCACTCATCCGTCTTTTCTATTTTCCGGTATATTTTGTAGGATGGCGCGTAAAAACTCCCCTCCGGCCAGACCCAGCGGAGGATCACACGATCACTATCCCCCGCAACGATAAGGAGAGGTCTGTCTGCCGGACATACAACTGATGCAGATGAAACAACAAGAAACACCATCAAACCGATTAAGAACCCTTGTAGTATGAAGTTTCTTTTCATGGGGTAAATCTCCTCTCCTTACTTTCAATACAGGTCTGTACCTCTGTTAAGATCCATGAAGCTGTCATTCAGGTTCTGGAAACCTGTGTTGAGGTCCTGGAATCCATTCATGACATCCTGATAGTTAGCGTCTTTTACACTGGCGGCCTGCCTGGACAGGGCATTGTACTGCTCACCGAGATTGCTGTACTGTTGCGTCAGCGTATCATACTGTTTATTGAGATCGGAGCCAAAGTTCATGTTGCCATATTCGTTCACCATATCCTGGTACTGCTGGACCAGCCCGTTGAACCCGTTCACCATATCCATCCCCTCGTCGAGCCAGGGAATATCGTCCAGAATGTCGCCGGCCGCACCGAATAGATTCCCCATAATGGGCGGTTTCCCGTATCCCGGATCCCCGAAGATATCGTCATGGATCTCCATATGCTCAGGCGTCGTAACGACCAGCGAGGCACCACCGAGGCCCGTTAGTTCCGGCTCGCCCCCTTCATTACACCGATCCGGACTCGTCGGCAAGGACGGCAGAGCAAGCGCCATTCTTACTTCTTTGTGCTCATATTTATGGCGCAGTCCGATTGTACTTCCTTCGATGAGGTATCTGTTGAGACATTCCTTGCACTGCCTGCTTACCTTCGGCGGTATTAGATTTTGAAAAGAAATTGCTTCCTCCGGATGATTCATGTCACGTTCCCAGAGCTGCACGTAGTAATCGCAGTCGGTCGGATCTCTTACGATCCTGAATGGCCCGTAATACACGGCGAGTCGGAAGTTGTTCCGCATGCCCTCTCCCGACTGCGCACCAGCGCCGGCGCCGATCATCTTGGGCGACAGACCGGATTTTGCATCTCGTGTGACATGCCGCATCCCGATCACCGTCCCGCGGCATTCTTCCGCATCGCTTTGGGGATAGTTCCTCGTGTCACAATACACGACACACCCCGCGCGACACGCTTCAGGAAGTTCCTCCGCGTCGGTACTCGGCTGTCGTACCCATGCCAAGATCTCATCCCAGTAAAACGGCTCGGCTGTTGTGAAGGAAACGGTATATTCGGGTGAACTCCAGAGGTTGTCTACCTCGGCATCGGAGCATACCTCGGGGCAGGTAACGGAAAGATTCAGGTTCGAGTCATCCATCATCGCCTCGAAGCCCCGATATGAGCCGGTTTCAAACTTTATGGTGAGCCAGGTGTCTCCCAGGGCGTCAACAAGTTCACGCATCACTCTCTCTTCCGTTAAGGCCAGGGAAACGGTAAGGCGGCCGTCGTATGCCCCACTCGCACTTTCCTCCTGTACAGCAGCTTCTTCCCCTTCGTTGTCGGAGTGCGCTACCACCCCTTTCATCAATTTGAATTCATAATAGGTATTGGTATCGAGATTGCGCCCCTCGGGTGTGAAGGTAAATGATCGACAGTCAGAGCCCACCGTATAGGTTCCGGGAACCTCAGTCCCATCTTCCTTGAAGAGCTTGCCGACAACATCATTATCATTCAGCAGTGGAAAGGATCTTTTCAATTTGACGTGGATCTGTAAAGCCGTATAACTGTACTTCCGCCCGTTTTTGGGATACGAATCTTCGACAAGGAGATCGATCGTGTTCGGAAGATCTCCCGACGTAAAGGTAAAGACCTTCGTATCGAAATATGAGTAGTTTTCCAGTATTGTTCCCGATGCCACGGCCTTGGCTTCGACGCGGTACGTTGCATTCGGCCAGAGGAACTCTTCCGGTTCAAACACAAAGGACATTCTGGCATCGTCCCATCTAATCTCGCCGGGAACGGGGACCTTTGGTCCCGCAGACACGCATGTCTCGCAATAGACCTTGAATTTTCTCAGCGTGACCTTTACATCGAGGAACTCGCCTTCTTCATCCTGAAAACTGATCCTCCTCCCTTCCGGCGTGGTCATCACCACCTTTATCGGTTTCCCAAGATCGACACCTTCCGTATCTTTTCCGGGGTCGAATACATCAAAGCAGGGCCACTCCTTTGAAAGTTCGATGGGAACCTTCTCACCCAGGGTAAACGTCATGGCCCAGGTTCCTGAAACAATTCCACCGAGGAGCCGGTATGCCAGACTCCCTCTTACCCATATCTGCGTCGGATTCGGCGTCCTGACACCGCCGGCCAGCATGGCCTCGGCGTAGAATATTTCAAATGAACCGAGCCCTTCTATACCCACACCTGCTTCGAGGCCCATCCAGACGGCAAATTCCGCGTAGACGTACACGGGATCGAAGCTTACCCCGAAGTCCGCGGATTCTCCTCCCCAGACGCGGCCGTAGAAGACGAGGAGCCACTGTCGCCCGGTATCCATTTCCACGAGATAGCCGGCCCTCACTCCGAGTTTGTCGATCTCAAAATATCCATTGGCACGGCCGATGCCGCTTCCGTCATCTGTGAGGAACGGAAGAACCGACACCATTGCCGGTGTCTGTTTCCGTCCCATATAGACGTGCCATTCGTCTTGGCCGAACTTAAGATCCATTTCGCCGGTGACCGCCAGGAGCGCCTTTGACGGATCGACGATGGCGAATTTATCGACTTGCAATCTGCTGGTGAATGCACACCCACCGCTTTCGTAACAGCCAATGGTGGCATCCGCATAGATCTTTCTACTATCAACCCGATTTGTGCGGCTGCAGAGAATATAGCTTTCACCCCTGAGCGCCATGGAAAAGCCTTCGTCGTCGCCGGTGGCGATATTGATCTCCAGTCCCAGAACACCGTTAAAAGTATAGCCGCTATCGAAATTTGTCCCCATGGTAACCATCGCCCGCACGCCGAACGATCCTTCCTCAGGTGTATATTCCCCCGAATTGTTCTGATAATTGACGGGCTTCATATTCAGGTAGGCGCCGCCGCCGAAACCGTAGAATGCCAGGGGATACGGACTCATCTGAATACCTGGATCAGGAATCTCCACATTGCCGTCGATATAAAAGTAGGCAAAATTTCCCGTGTGCCCCACGATGAGGGTGCTTTCAGCGGAGAAAAGATCCACAACGGAGAGTTCCATCTTTCCCGAAAATCCCGTTCCCCACTGGGCATCATCAAGGAGGCTCACCGTGCCGCCAAACTTGAAGGTGCCGGGAGATGCAAATCCGACATGGATCTCATTAGCCCATACATCACCGCTCGGAATGTACACACCTGCCTTTGCTGAGGCGTCCGCATCGAATCCTTCCATGATACACAGGCTGCCACCCACACCGAAGAAGAGTTGGCTGTTTTTGAAGCCGAGCCCTA